>NZ_JBIAPW010000013.1:150407-202488 GCF_042888505.1 Streptomyces sp. NPDC002870 | reverse complement strand
CCCCCCCCCCCCCCCCCCCCCCCCCCCCCCCCCCCCCCCCCCCCCCCCCCCCCCCCCCCCCCCCCCCCCCCCCCCCCCCCCCCCCCCCCCCGCCGGTTCCTGGATCAGGCTCTCTGTCGGTTGCGCCGCGCGGCGTTGTACGCCATCTCTCCCAGGAAGACGAGCACAACGGCCGCCGCGATCTGAAGCAGATGGCGGCCCCAGTCGACGCCACTGGTCTCGGCGATCCCGAAGCCCATCGCAAGCCAGTTGCCGAGCACGGCACCGCAGATGCCCAGGATGGTGGTCAGCCAGAGGGGCATGTGCTGCTTGCCCGGCAGGATCGCCTTTGCGAGCAGGCCCAGCACGAATCCCACGATGATCGCCCACAACCAGCCCATGGCTGCCTCCTCGTACGGCTCTCTGTGAGCAGTGATGCCGCCAGTCTCGACCGATCGGCCATACAGCGCATGTCGGGCGACGCCGTACGCGCTACGGCGCAGCCGGGGACACGCAGCGGGGCCATGCCCCGCTCTCGTAGGCGTCGGAGTCGCGGCGTACGGTGGAACACGTCAGGACCGGGGAGCGTCCGACGCGGAAACCAGGTGGTGGAACGTGATGCGGAAGCATGGCGATACGGAGGTCTTCCGGATCACGGGAGCCCGGCAGGGGCTCGCCGACGATGTGCGCGGCCGGCAGCGTCGCTATGTGATCTCGATGTCGGTGCGGACCCTGGCGGTGATCCTCGCCGCAGTCCTGTGGAATGTGGAACGGCACGTGGCGATCGTGGCGCTGGTGCTCGGTGGGGTGCTCCCGTACATCGCCGTGGTGATCGCCAACGCGGGCCGCGAGAACCCCCCTTCGCTGCCCTCGACGTTCGTTCCCACTCCGTCCCGGCCGGCGATCGCGCCGGTCACCACGCCCCCCGCCGCGGAGGAACCCGAGGCGGAATCCAAGGCGAAAGCCGACGGCTTCGAGCGCGACCGTCAAAGACCGGAACAGGGCTGATTCCAAGGCGCCGCAAAGCTCAATAAAAGCTCAGATCAATCGTGAAGTTCCAGTGCACTGCACCCCGTTCCCCGTGACATACTTCGAAGCGCGCTCCGCATCCCCCGTCGGAGCGACGGACCGACGCCGGGCAGCTCCCCCCGTGGCTGCTCGGCGTCGCCTTGTTTGGGATGAACATCAGTGAGTGACGAAACACCGATCTGCTCCGCCAAGGGCTGCCGTGCCGACGCCGTCTGGGTGCTCGCGTGGAACAACCCGAAGCTGCACACTCCCGAGCGCCGCAAGACCTGGCTCGCCTGTGAGGAGCACCGTGAGCATCTCTCCCAATTCCTGGGTGTGCGTGGCTTCTTGAAGGATGTCGTGACGCTCCCGGAGTGGGAGTCCTCAGCCGCCGATCGCTGACATCGGACGGTCGGGCTGCAGGAACTCCGGGTCGTCGAGGCCCGAGCCCGCCTTCTTGCCCCACATCGCCAGCTTCCAAATGCGGGCGATCTCCTCGTCGGGAGCCTCCGAGCGCAGCGCAGCGCGCAGGTCCGTCTCCTCGCGGGCGAACAGGCACGTGCGCACCTGACCGTCGGCGGTGAGCCTGGTGCGGTCGCAGGCCTGGCAGAAGGGGCGGGTGACGGAGGCGATGACCCCGACCCGGTGCGGTCCGCCGTCCACGACCCAGCGCTCGGCGGGCGCGGAGCCGCGCTCCTCCTCGCCCTCGGCGGTGAGCGTGAAGCGCGTACGCAGCGATTGCAGGATGTCACCCGCGGTGATCATGCCGTCGCGCTTCCAGCCGTGCTGCGCGTCGAGCGGCATCTGCTCGATGAAACGCAGCTCGTAGTCGTTCTCCACAGCCCAGGCGAGCAGGTCGGGGGCCTCGTCGTCATTGAGGCCGGGCATCAGGACCGTATTGACCTTGACCGGGGCGAGGCCCGCGGCGCGGGCCGCCTCCAGGCCGTCCAGCACGTCGTGGTGGCGGTCGCGGCGGGTGAGGGTCTTGAAGACGTCGGGCCGCAGGGTGTCCAGCGAGACATTGACCCGGTCCAGGCCGGCGTCCTTGAGGGCGGCGGCCGTGCGCTTGAGCCCGATGCCGTTGGTCGTCAGCGACATATTGGGGCGGGGCTGCAGAGCGGCGCAGCGCTCGACGATCCCGACCAGGCCGGGCCGCAGCAGCGGCTCCCCGCCGGTGAAGCGGACCTCGGTTATGCCGAGGTCGGTGACGGCGATGCGAATCAGCCGGACGATCTCGTCGTCACTGAGCAGATCCGGCTTGGCGAGCCACTGCAGACCTTCTTCCGGCATACAGTACGTACACCGCAGATTGCACCGGTCCGTGAGTGAAACACGCAGGTCAGTGGCCACACGGCCATAAGTGTCGATGAGCACTGTGGGCCCCCTCCCCCAATTCGCGGATCTGATGGCTTCGAGCCTACGCCAGAGCACTGACACCGGTGGGGCTCGATTGTCACGATGTACGACGAGGCCGCGTCGTAGGACCCTACGACGCGGCCTCCCCCCGACTCGTGCATGGGTCCTGCTCAGTGGGCTCCGGTACCGGTGAGGGACTTGACCTCGAGCTCCGCGTACTTGCCCTTGTCGGGCTCCTCCTTGGACAGGAGAGAGCCGAGCCAGCCGAGCAGGAAGCCCAGCGGGATCGAGACGATGCCCGGGTTCTCCAGTGGGAACCAGTAGAAGTCCGCCTCCTTGAACATCGAAGTGGGTTTGCCGGAGACGACCGGCGAGAACAGCACCAGCACCACGGCAGAGGTCAGACCGCCGTAGATGGACCACAGCGCGCCCTGCGTGGTGAACCTCTTCCAGAACAGGCTGTAGAGGATCGTCGGCAGGTTCGCGGACGCGGCGACCGCGAAGGCCAGCGCGACGAGGCCGGCGACGTTCAGATCGCGGGCCATCGCGCCGAGCCCGATCGAGACGACGCCGATGGCGACCGTCGCCCAGCGGGCCGCGCGGACCTCTTCCTTCTCGGTGGCCTTGCCCCTGCGGATGACGTTTGCGTAGATGTCGTGCGCGAAGGAGGACGAGGAGGCCAGGGTCAGGCCCGCGACCACCGCGAGGATGGTGGCGAAGGCGACCGCGGAGATCACCGCGAGCAGGATGGCGCCTCCGGTGGATCCCGAGCCGCCGCCGATCTCCAGGGCCGCCAGCGGCGCGGCCGTGTTGCCCGCCTTGTTGGAGGCGATGATGTCGCCGGGCTTGAGCAGCGCCGCGGCGCCGAAGCCGAGCACGATCGTCATCAGGTAGAACGCGCCGATGATGCCGATCGCCCAGTTGACGGACTTACGGGCGGCCTTGGCGGTGGGCACGGTGTAGAAGCGGATCAGGATGTGCGGCAGACCCGCGGTGCCGAGCACCAGGGCGATACCGAGCGAGATGAAGTCCAGCTTCGAGGTGCTGGTGGCGCCGTACTTGAGGCCCGGCTCCAGGAATGCCGATCCCTTGCCACTGTTCGAGGCCGCCGTGCCGAGCAGGTCGGAGAGGTTGAAGTTGAACTTCAGCAGGATCAGGAAGGTGATGAGCAAGGTGCCCGCGATGAGCAGGACGGCCTTGACCATCTGCACCCAGGTGGTGCCCTTCATGCCGCCGATGGTGACGTACACGATCATCAGTACGCCGACCAGGGCGACGATCGCGACCTTGCCGGCGTCGCTGGTGATGCCGAGCAGCAGGGAGACCAGCACGCCCGCGCCGGCCATCTGCGCCAGCAGATAGAAGATCGAGACGACAATGGTGGAGGTTCCGGCGGCCGTTCGGACCGGGCGCTGGCGCATGCGGTAGGCGAGGACGTCGCCCATCGTGTAGCGGCCGGAGTTGCGCAGCGGTTCGGCCACCAGCAGCAGCGCGACCAGCCAGGCGACCAGGAAGCCGATCGAGTAGAGGAAGCCGTCGTAGCCGAACAGGGCGATGGCGCCGGCGATGCCGAGGAAGGACGCGGCGGACATGTAGTCGCCGGAGACCGCGAGGCCGTTCTGGAAGCCGGTGAACTGGCGCCCGCCCGCGTAGAAGTCGGCGGCGTTCTTCGTCTGGCGCCCTGCCCACACGGTGATGAACAGGGTCGCGACGACGAAGCACGCGAAGAGCGTGATGATCAGCGGCCGGTGCTCGCTCGCTCCGTCGGCGGCCAGCTGGACGGTGGGGTAAGCGGCGTACGCGGCGCTCATGCGTCGGCCTCCATACGGGACTTGATTGCCGCGGCCTTCGGGTCGAGCTTCGCTGCGGCATGGCGCGAATAGAGCCAGGCGATGAGGAAGGTGGTGGCGAACTGGGCGAGACCGAAGACGAGGGCGACGTTGATGTTGCCGAAGAGCTTGGTGCCCATAAAGCCGCCGGCGTAGTTGGACAGCAGCACGTAGAGCAGGTACCAGGCGATGAAGGCGACGGTCAGGGGGAAGGCGAAGGAGCGGTATGTGCGGCGCAGTTCGCCGAATTCCGCACTCTCCTGCACCTCGACGAACGACTCTGTCGTGGGCTGAGCGGGGCTGGTGTCCGTACCGCCGGGGGGCGGCAGTGCATCGGTAGCCACGGAATCTCCTCGCGACGCGGGTGCGGTGGGGAAGGACAAGGGGACCTCACAGTCAGGGGCGGTTTGATGTTGCTCCACCCCCTGACAACGGCACGGAGAGCGGACCGAACCGGTTCAACATCGGCCTTTTTCTTCCGGAGAGCGACGGACTTTCTCCGGACTTTCTGCCGATTTCTTCACCAACTCATTGAAGGCGGCCCATGATCGGCGATAGCTTCGCTCGTCATGTACCCGCCCATTCGCATCGTGCGTCTGGGCGGTTGTCACGGATGATGTGGAGAACCCATGGCTCATCTGGGATCCAGACGGCGGCGCGCGCTCGCCCTGCCCGCCGGTCTGGCGCTCACGGCCTCGCTCGGCTTCCTGCCCGCGGGAGCCGCCTCGGCAGCTCCGGCGGCGGAGGAGATACCCGCCGCGGTGGTTACCGACGGCCCGAAGCTGTCGTACGTCGTGAACGTCAAGGGCGGGCACGGCACCGCCAAATCGGTCAAGAAGGCAATAGCCAAGGCCGGCGGCTCGGTGGTGATCGCCTACGACCAGATAGGCGTCATCGTCGTCCACTCGCAGAACCCCGACTTCGCCAAGACGATCCGTACGGTCAGGGGCGTCCAGTCGGCCGGTGTCACTCGCACTGCCCCGCTGACCGCCGCGGGCGACACGGCGATCGATTCGGAGCGTCCGCTCACCGCCGCCGAGGCCAAGACCGCGGCCGCCCAGGCGGACGCGGACCAGGACCCGCTCGAGCCCCTGCAGTGGGACCTGCCCGCCATCAAGGCGGACAAGGCCCACGAGAAGACGCTGGGCAGCAAGAAGGTCACGGTCGCGGTCATCGACACGGGTGTCGACGACACGCACCCGGACCTCGCGCCGAACTTCGACCGCGCCGCGTCGGTCAGCTGCGTAGGCGGCGCGCCCAACACCGCTGACGGCGCCTGGCGTCCGGGCCCGGGCGAGAGCGACCACGGTACGCACGTCGCGGGCACGATAGCCGCGGCGAAGAACGGCATCGGCGTCACCGGCGTCGCGCCAGGCGTGAAGGTCTCCGGCATCAAGGTGTCGCAGCCCGACGGCTTCTTCTACACCGAGGCGGTCGTCTGCGGCTTCGTCTGGGCGGCCGAGCACGGCGTCGATGTGACCAACAACAGCTACTACACCGACCCGTGGCTGTTCAACTGCAAGAACGACGCCGACCAGGCGGCTCTGGTCGAGGCACATGCCCGGGCCCTCCGGTACGCGGAGCGCAAGGGCGCGGTGAACGTCGCCGCGGCCGGCAACTCCCGGATGGACCTCGCCGCCGACGAGCTCACCGACACGACGAGCCCGAACGACACCACTCCGGTCGAGCGGGTCATCAACCCGCGTGAGTGCCTGGACATTCCGACCCAGATCCCCGGTGTCGTCACCGTCTCCGCTCTGGGCGCGAAGAACCTGAAGTCGTCGTACTCCAACTACGGCCTCGGCGTGGTCGACGTCTCCGCCCCGGGCGGCGACTCGACCCTCTTCCAGAAGCCGGACGCGCCGGCCGTCGACGGCCGGATCCTGTCCACGCTGCCTGGCGGCGGGTACGGCTACAAGGCCGGTACGTCCATGGCCTCGCCGCATGTCGCGGGCGTCGTCGCGCTGATCAAGTCGACGCACCCGCACGCTTCGGCGTCGGGCGTGAAGGCGCTGCTGTACGCGCAGGCCGACGACACCGAGTGCACCAACCCGTACGACATCAACGGCGACGGCACGGTCGACGCGGTGTGCGAGGGCGGCAAGCGCGAAAACGGCTTCTACGGGACGGGCGTCGCGGACGCGCTGGACGCGGTTCGCCGGTAGAAGTGCTTGACCCGGGGGGCCGGGCGCGGGGTTCCGCGTCCGGCCCCCTTCTGTGTGGCACCGAGTGCCATAGTGGCTGCATGGTTCACGCATCACTGAGTGGTACGGCGCAGGCCTGGGCGGCGCTCGGCGGCGATCCCGCCCTCCTCGGCCGCGTCCGGTACGAAGGCACGGGCGGACTGCCCGCCGAACTGCCCGTCATGGAGCTGGCACGCTCCACCGTGGCGGTCTGCGCACTGGCCGCGGCCGAACTCGCCGCCCGCCGCACCGGCGGCCCCGTCCCCTCCGTCCGCGTGGACGACGGAGCGGTGACGGCGGCGTTCCTCAGCGACCGGCTGGTGCGGGTCGACGGCGAGGCGGCGACGACCTTCGCTCCCCTGTCCCGTTTCTGGCGGGCGGCCGACGGGTGGGTCCGTACGCACGCCAACTACCCGCACCACCGGGCCAGATTGCTGGCCGCCCTCGGGCTGCCGGCGGACGCCGGCGTGGAGGCCGTCGCGGCCGTGATCGGCCGGCGACGGGCCGCGGAGGTCGAGGAGACGGTGTATGCGGCGGGCGGCCTCGCGGTCGCCGCCCGTACGCCCGAGGAGTGGGCGGCACACGAGCAGGGGGCGTTGGCCGCCGCCGCGCCGCTGCTGACACGCGCGCCGCTCTACGACTTCGGCGAGCAACCACCGCGCCGGCTACCGGCGTTGACCGGGGACGCAACTCTGCCCGCCGCCGGGCTGCGGGTCCTCGACCTCACCCGCGTGCTCGCCGGGCCGATCGCCACCCGCACGCTCGCGCTGCTCGGCGCGGATGTGCTGCGGATCGACGCTCCCCAACTGCCGGAGAGCCAGGAGGCGCACAACGACACAGGGATGGGGAAGCGCTCGACGCAGCTGGATCTCAGCGCCCGGGGCGACGGGGACGACCGGGACGACCAGGACGACCGGGGCGGCTGCCGGGGCGGCGACCGGCGGATCTTCGAGGAGCTGCTGGAGAGCGCCGATGTGGTGGTGCTGGGCTACCGGCCGGGCGCCCTGGACCGCTTCCCGGGGCTGACGCCCGAGGCGCTGGCCGTCCGCCGGCCCGGGCTGGTCGTCGCCCAGCTCTCCGCCTGGGGGCGATACGGGCCCTGGCGCGAACGGCGTGGCTTCGACAGCCTGGTGCAGGTGGCCACGGGCATCTCCGCGATCGAGGGCGATCAGGGGCAGCCCGGCGCGCTGCCGGCCCAGGCCCTCGACCACGGCACCGGGTATCTGCTGGCGGCCGGAGTCCTGCGCGCCCTCACCGACCAGCACGACGAGGGCGGGGCCAGGCTGGTGCGGCTCGCCCTCTCCCAGACGGCGGCCTGGCTGGTGAACGGCCTCGAGAGAGGTAAGCGCGAGGAAGCGGCGGCGTACGACCCCGCCCCCTGGCTCACGGAGACGGACAGCCCGATGGGGCGGCTGCGGCACGCACTGCCACCGGTCTCCTTCGCGGGCGGTCCGGCCAACTGGGCGCTTCCGCCCGGCATTTGGGGCACGGACGCGCCCGAGTGGCGCTGAATACGGTCGCGTACGCTGCTGCGCCGCGTCAGCCTCGGCTCTCGCCGAACGCCTGTGTGCTCCGGGCGAGCACGCCCGCGGCCAGCAGCAGCTGCGCCGCGCAGTAAGTGAGCATGATCCAGAAGTCGGGTACGGGCAGCTGCGGCCACTCGGCGACACCGGTGGCGATGAGCATGTCGGAGAGCAGGAACAGCGCCCCGCCCGCGCCCGCGACGAGGCCGAGGCCGCTCGCCCGGCAGGCCATGGCGGTGAGCAGCAGGGAGTACCCGGCGACCGGGATGCGCAGATCGGCGGGGAGGTCGGGCCACAGGAGCGTGACGGCGCCGACGAGAGCGATGCCGTAGAAGCCCGCGAGGAGGGGTGAGGTGCGCGTACCCCGGAACAGCAGCAGATAGCAGACGTGTCCGGCGGCGAATGACCCCATCCCTACGAGGAAGGCCCAGTCCGCGCCGGAGAGCAGGAAGACATCGCCGCCCCAGCCGAAGAGGAGCGCGGCGAGGAGCAGGCGGGGTGCGCCGCGGGTGGCGGCGTACGCCGTGAGCAGCGGCATGAGCAGGGGCTTGGCGGCGGTGTGCCCGGCGTCGAGCCCAAGGGCGAGCGAGGCGAGGTCGCAGCCGACGGCGAGGAAGAATGCGACAAGGAGTACTCGGCCGAGCCGCTCCCGCGAGCCGGACCCCGGGTCGGCGTCGGCCCGCGAGACAGCACCCGCCGGGACATCCACGCCCGAGGTCGGACCCGCCGGGACACCCGCACCCGAGGCCGACCCCGCCGGGGCCTCGGCATCCGTCCGCGAGGCGGACCCCGGGTCGGCGTCGGCCCGCGAGACAGAACCCGCTGCGGCACCCGCCCCCGAGGCCGAGCCCGCCGGGACATCCGCACCCGAGGGCGACCCCGCGTCGGCGTCGGCACCCAGCACGACGCCCGGCTGTCCCGCCGCCGGCTGACCGGCGGACACGGAGCCGCTGCGCTCGGCGCGTCCCTGCCCCCTGCCCCCGCTCACGCGACCCGCTCCGGCTCGGCAGCGGCCGCCGCCGGGGCGGCCGGTTGCCAGCCCGGCCCGCGGAAGACCCGCCCGGCCCGCTCCCGCCAGGTGCGGGCCGCCCGTACGTCCCGGGCGATCGCCGCGTACTCGTGCGTGGCCACCCGCAGCGGGTTGTACGTATCGATGTTCTTGGTGAGCCCGAAGACGGGCCGCTCCGTCTCCGGCGCGAAGGACCCGAAGAGCCGGTCCCACACGATCAGGATGCCGCCGAAGTTCCGGTCCAGATAGCCGCCTTGGGACGCATGGTGCACCCGGTGGTGGGAGGGCGTGTTCAGTACGTACTCGAAGGGCCGCGGCAGCTTGTCGATCCGCTCGGTGTGCACCCAGAACTGGTACACGAGGTTGGCGGACGAGCAGAACGCGAGCGCGGCCGGATGCACGCCGCAGGCGATGAGCGGCACATAGAACGGCCAGACGGTCAGGGTCGTCCAGGGCTGGCGCAGCGCGGTGGAGAGATTGAACTTCCGGCTGGAGTGATGCACGACATGGCAGGCCCACAGGATCCGGATGACGTGGTGGCCGCGGTGGGACCAGTAGTAGAAGAAGTCCTGCGCGAGCAGCATCAGCAGGATGGTCCACCACAGGACGGGTACGCGGGCGGGGGTGAGCTCGTAGACCGCGGTGTAGATCGCGACGATGGGGATCTTCCACAGGAGGTCGAAGACGAGACTGCCGAGCCCCATCCCGATACTGGTGGCGGCGTCCTTGGTCTCGTAGCCGGCGGCGTCCTCGTCCGGATGGATCCGGTAGCTCACCACCTCCAGGACGGTGAGCAGGACAAAGGCTGGTATCGACCAGAGCACGACATCGGGCAGGTTCGGCATGCGAGCACCGTAGAGGCGGGGGCCGGACCACGGCTAGACGTTGTTACCCACAAGTATGCGAGACGACTTGTCAGCTGCTTTTGGTGACTTCTGCCAAGTCCGCCGTCAGACAGCCCGGCCCTCAGACCCCCACCGCGCCGAGCAGCGACCCCGCGCCGTACGTCACCGCCATCGCCAGCGCTCCCCCGCCGACGTTACGAAGCACCGCCGGACCTGCCGCCGCCGCACCCAGGCGCGCGCTCCACCAGCCTGTCAGGGACAGGGCCGCGAGCACCGAGAGGACCGTGACCGGCAGGCGCAGGGACGAGGGCGGCAGGACCATCGCCAGCAGCGGGAGCAGCGCGCCCAGCGTGAACGCCAGGAAGCTCGCCCCCGCCGCGTGCCACGGGTTGGCCAACTGGTCCGGTTCGATGCCGAGCTCCACGCGCGCGTGGGCGCGCAGGGCGTCGCGTTCGGTGAGCTGGGCGGCGGCCTCGCGGGCCACCTCCTGCGTCAGGCCGCGGTCCACCAGCAGGTCGGTCAGCTCCTGGAGCTCCTCCTCGGGCTGTTCGCGCAGCTCACGCCGCTCCACTGCCAGTGCCGCCTTCTCGGAGTCGCGCTGGGTGGATACGGAGACGTATTCACCGGCCGCCATGGACATCGACCCGGCCAGCAGTCCGGCGAGGCCCGCCGTGAGCAAAGTCGCGCGCGAGCCGGTGGCGCCCGCGACGCCGACGACGAGGCCCGCGGTGGAGACGATGCCGTCGTTGGCGCCGAGGACCGCGGCGCGGAGCCAGTTGAGGCGCGCGCCGAGGGCCCCGCCGTGCGGTTCGTCGTGGGGTGCGTCCCGGGGTGCTTCAGTCACCCGGGGAGGTTCTCACCCCGGGGTTCACCACACCCGCACCGACCCGCCCCGGGCGAACGCGGGGCTCGTCGCGTCCGTCGGGATCTCGGTCAGCGGCTCGGCGATCTCCTCGACCGTCGGGCCAACCTCGGCCGCGATCGGGTCGAGGAGCCCGAGGTCGAAGCCGTAGACACGGGCGGCGTTGCCGCCGGCCATCGCCGCGACCTCGTCCGTCGGCAGACCCGCGTAGGCGATGCGGAGGCCTTCGCGGGAGTAGGGGGCGGTGCCTTCGTCGTGCGGATAGTCGCTGCCCCACATGATCTTGTCCAGACCGATCCGGTGGCGCAGCGGCACCTCGTGCGGGCGCATGAAGCTCGCGCCGACGAAGCAGTTCTCACGCCAGACCCGGCTTAGGCCCCGGCCCATCGAATCGGCAAGCCCGGCACCGAACTTGGACTCGGCGGTCGCGGCGCGACTCGCCGCCGCGACCAGCCGCCCGTGGTAGTAGTCCAGCATGTCGAGCACGCCCGGGATCCAGCCCGAGCCCTGCTCGGTGAGGACCAGTTTCAGTCCCGGGTGGCGGCGGAAGGCCCCGCCGAAGATCAGATGCCACAGGGCCCGGTGCGAGAACCAGGTGGTCTCCACCATGAACACCGCGCGGGCGGCCGGCTCTTCGCCGAGCGGCGGCGACGCCGAACCGCCGTGGTGGTTGACCGGTACGCCGAGCTCGTCGCAGACCGCCCAGATCGGGTCGTACGTCTGCGAGTACAGCTCCGGCAGCCCCGAGCCCGGTGGCGTACCGGGCAGCAGGATCCCGCCGGTGAGTCCCGCGTCCTTGGAGCGGCGGATCTCGCGGACGGCCTCCTCGACGTCGCCCAGCAGGATCTGCGCGACGCCCGCCCGCCGTCCGGGCGCCGCCGCGCAGAAGTCGGCGAGCCAGCGGTTGTGGGCGCGCAGCCCCGCCCAGCGCTGCTCGTACTCCTCCCGCGAAGGCGCCGGGGCCATCAGCGAGGCGCTGGGGAAGAAGGGCGGGATGGTGTTGGGGAAGACGACCTCGGCGACGATGCCGTCGGCCTCCAGCTCGGCCAGCCTGCGGTCCGAGTTCCAGTTGCGGTCGGCGGTGTCGGCGAGCAGGTCCTCGTACGGATTGACGTACGCGTCCGCCCAGGCGTCGAAGTCGTCGTGGTGGCTCTTCTCCAGGTACGGCTTGTAGTCGAGGAGATCGGCCCCGGCGTGACAGTCGGCGGAGATGACTGTGTAGCGGTCCATCAGCCGACTCCCATCACCGGGAAGTCGTGGTCGGTCAGCCAGTGCCGGCCCACCTCCCGGGACCTCGCCCAGGACGCCTCGACCGCCGGCTGGTCCTCCGACTGGCCCAGTTCGGCCGGGGTGGGGCCGATGCGGCGGGCGATCGGGGCCAGCTTTCCGGTGTCGAAGCCGAAGACCTCCGCCGCGGCCAGCCCCAGCATCCGGCGGGTCTCGGCGATCGGGATGTCGTGGAAGGTGTTCCTCAGCCACTCCCTCGTCTTCGGCCAGGTGCCCTCTGGATGCGGGAAGTCGCTGCCCCAGAGGATGTTGTCGACGCCGATCTCGTAGCGCTGCGCGAGTTCGCGCCGCTTGGTGTTGGTGGCGCAGATGAAGATCTGCCGGTCGAGATAGTCGCTCGGCGGCCGCTTCAGCTCGGCGAACGGCGACAGTTTCTTGCCGCCGTGCGCGCCGAGGTAGAGCCGGTCCATGAACCAGAGAAGGTTCGGCAGCCACCAGCAGCCCGATTCGGCGACGCCGAACTTCAGGCCGGGGTGGCGCTCGAAGACGCCGGACCAGAGCAGGAACCACAGCGGGCGGGACGGCCACCAGGTGACCTCGGAGACATAGATGCCGAGGTGGTCGCCGTACTCATGGCGCGGGGCGGCGCCGGAGTGGGTGACCATGGGCATGCCGGTCTCGGCCGCGGCCGCCCAGACGGGGTCGTAACGCCGGTCGTGGTACGGCGCCTTGTCCACCCACATCGAAGGGATCATCAGCGCCCCGAGGCCGGACTCCCTGGCCCGGTGGATCTCGGCGACGACCCGCTCCACCTCGCCGGTGACGGGCAGCAGGGCGACCCCGCAGTGCCGTTCGGGACTGGCGGAGACGAATTCCGCGAGCCAGCGGTTGTGCGCCTGCGCGCCCGCCATGCCGAGATCGGGGTCCTGGTCGCCGGAGAGTCCGAGTCCCACACCGAACGGCGCGGCGGTCCGGCTGTCGACGGCGTCCGCGTCCGGGAAGACGACTTCGGCCGCCACTCCGTCGCCGTCGAGCTCCTTGCGCCGCTGGGCGCTGTCCCAACCGCCTTTCAGCCCTTCCTCGTTGTCGCTGAACCATTTGCTCGCGAAGGCCTCGTTGCGTACTCCGAGGCGGGTCATCTCCTCGCGGCGGCGGTCGCGTCCCGCGAGGAACGCGTCGAAGTCCCGGTGGAACCGGGAGTCCAGATAGGGCCGGTACCGCTCGGTCGGCAGCCCGGCGTGGCAGTCGGAGGAGATGATCAGGTACGGCTCGTGCGGGTCGGTGGTCAGGCAGCGGTCGTTCGGGTCGGTCATCGCACGCCCCTCAGTCCAGGATGAAGCTCTCGAGATACGACGGGTCGGCCCGGTCGAGCATCGACTGCGACCTGGCGCGGATCTGCCGGTCGCTGTGCTCGCTCGCGGGGAGCATCCAGAAGCGGTCCGCGCGGATCCCGTCCACGACGAACGCGGCGACCTCCTCGACCGGCGTGAACGTCACCTCGTGCCCGGCGTCCTTCATCGCCGACTCCCACTGGCCGAGGCTGCGGTACGGGCTTCTGCGCGGCCGCTCCTTGGCGTACCGCTCCGGCCTGTTGCGGTGCGACTCCCACAGTCCGGTGCGCAGCATGTGCGGTCCGGGGAAGAGCACGGAGGCGCCCACGCGCGCGTGCTCGGCCCTGAGGTGCGCGTACAGCGATTCGGTCATCGTCACGACGGCCGCCTTGGTGACGGCGTACACGGAGGCGGTGGGCAGCGGCGCGATCCCGCCGTCGCCCGATGAGGTGTTGACGACATGGCCGGGCTCACCGCTCGCGATCATGCGCGGCACGAAGGCCTGGATGCCGTGGAAGACGCCCCAGACATTGACGGCGAAGGCCCACTTCCAGTCGTTCGGCTCGTGCTCCCACATCCGGCCCTCGGCGCCGGAGCCGACGCCCGCGTTGTTGCACAGCACATGGACGGCGCCGAAGGTCTCGTAGGCGGCGTCCGCAAGGGCGCGTACGGATTCCCGCTCGCCGACGTCGACGGTGCGGGCAAGCACCTGCGCGCCGTCCTTTGCGAGTTCGTCCGCGGCCTTGTGCAGCGCCGCCTCCTCGACGTCCGCGAGGACGACCTTCAGCCCTTCGGCGCAGAAGCGGCGTGCCATGGCGAGCCCGATGCCGCTCGCCGCGCCGGTGACGACGGCGACCTGCCCTGCTGTCAGCTCCATCAGGCACTTCCCGCCGGGGGGCCGTCGAGGATCTGCTGCGGGTCGTCGTAGCGCTGGTGGATGTAGGGCAGCAGCGCCTGTGCGCTCGCGCGTTCGGCGACCCGGCCCTTCTGGTCGGTGGTCTTCTCGCCGATGGTGAGCTCGACGACGCGGCGTACGGGGAGGTCCGCGACGGGGTCGTACACCGACTCGCGCAGCACCACATCGCCGGTGAGCTTCTCCAGCCTGCGGACCTTCTCGTTGCGGGTGCAGTGGACGAGTACGGGGTCGGCGTCGAAGCCCCGGCCGTCGACCGCGGGCAGGAACTTGAAGTAGAAGTCGAGCTTTTCGGCGGGCTCGGGGAGCGGAAGCGGTCCGTCCACCGCGCCCCGCACCTCGACGAAGGCGATGCCGTGCCGGGCGAGCACGGCCCGTACGACCAGGCCGTCGCGCTCGACCGTGACCTCGCCCAGCTTCTTCGGCTCGCCGAACACCTCACGTCCGCCGATCAGCGCGCGCTCATGGGTCATCGGCATGACGAGCGGATACCAGCCCTCGCGACCGTCGTGCAGCGCGGCGACCGCCACCGACCCGGCGCCTGGGGGTACCTCCCGCGCCGAAGGCTGCGGGGGAGGATAGCCGGGCAGGTCGACCTTGCTGATGTTCGCCCGTACGAGAGGCCGCTCGGTGGGCTTCAGCGGCGGCGGCAGTACGGCCGCCACCGCGTCCGGGTCGCTCTCCCACACCGCCACCACTCCGGTGGACCAGATGTCGGGGAGCCTGGAACTGGATGCGCGGGCCGCGGCGATCTCCGCCTCTGTGCGCGCGCCGTACCGTACGCGTGCCATGTCTGCCGCCCTTCGTGGGATGGTCCTTTCCGGGGGTCTGTAACACAGTTACACCGCCGCCGATGAAGGGTAAAGAGCCCTGCACGCCCGAGAATTGGGGGCACCATGCCACGCACCGCGCTGACCCGCGACGAGGTCCTCGACGCGGCGGCCGCCCTCGTCAAGCAGCACGGCCCGCAGGCCCTGACGATGCGTAAGCTCGCCGCCGAGCTCGGCACGGCGGTCACGTCGATCTACTGGCATGTCGGCAATCGCGAGTCGCTGCTGGACGCACTGGTCGAGCGCACGGTCCAGGAGATGGGCGCGATCCGGCCCGTCGGCCGCACGCCCGCCCAGCGTGTCGTCTCGGTCGCCCGCAGGCTCCGCCGCGAGCTGCGCGAACGGCCCCACCTGATCGCGATGGTCCATGAACGGGGGCTCACGGAACGGATGTTCCTGCCTGCGCAACAGGCGCTCGTCCACGAGGTGCACGCCGCGGGCCTGCGCGGGGCGCGCGCCGCGGAGGCGGTGCGGGCGGTGCAGTTCCAGGTCGTCGGCTTCGTACTCGTCGAGCGCAACAGCGAACGCTCGCCGGTCCAGTCGCCCGGCAAGGGCGAGCTGTGGGACACGAGAGCCGCGGAACAGGACCCGGCCCTGGCACGGGCGCTGGCCCGGCCGGCGGATCCGGAGAGGCTTTTCACCTCATCCGTACGGGCGTTGGTGAGCGCGCTGCTGGAGCGGTGACGCCGGGCTCCGCGGGGCCGCGCGAGGACCGGACCGGTCCGGCGCTGTCAGTGTGGGCCCGTATTCTCTGTGACCATGCTCGACGACCGTACAACCGCAGCAACGGCGTGGCCGGCCGCGTATCCCCAGGGGTACGCGGTCGTCGACGTGGAGACCACCGGACTCGCCCGCGACGACCGGATAATCTCTGCTGCCGTGTACCGCCTGGACGCCCTGGGCGATGTAGAGGACCACTGGTACACCCTCGTCAACCCCGAGCGGGATCCGGGTCCGGTGTGGATCCATGGCCTGACGAGCGATGTGCTGGAGGGCGCGCCGCTGTTCGGCGAGATCGCCGGTGAGTTCTCCGAGCGGCTGGACGGCCGGGTCCTCGTCGCGCACAACGCCATGTTCGACTGGTCGATGATCGCCCGGGAGTATGCGCGGGCGCAGCGCACCGCGCCCACCCGGCAGCGGCTGTGCACCATCGCGCTCTCCAAGGAGCTGCGGCTGCCGCTGCCCAACCACAAGCTGGAGTCGCTCGCCGCGCACTTCGGGGTCGTGCAGCAGCGGGCGCACCACGCGCTGGACGACGCGCGGGTGCTGGCCGAGGCGTTCCGGCCGAGTCTGCACAGCGCGGCCCGCGACGGGGTGCGGCTGCCGCTGCTCGAGTGCCGTCCGCTCACCGAGTGGTCGGACTCCCCCGCGACCCCGCGGATCGGCTATCAGGCGTCGTACGGACAGAGCACCTGGCGGCCCTCGCGCAAGCGCCCGGCCTGCCCCTACCCCAACCCCGGGCGGTACGAGGTGGGCGGGCCGCTGACGCAGGGGATGCGGGTGGCGTTCTCCGGCGACACCTCCGTCGACCGGGAGCTGCTGGAGGACCGGGCGATCGAGGCGGGGCTGCATGTCGCGACCAGCGTGTCCCGGCTGACCAGTCTGCTGGTGACCAACGATCCGGAGGCGTCGACCTCGAAGACCGTCAGAGCGAAGTCGTACGGCACGCCGGTCGTCGACGAGGCTGCCTTCACACAGCTGTTGCGTGACGTGGCCCCGGCATCCGCACCGGCACCGGCGCCCGCACGCGCACCCGCACCCGCACCCGCACCCGCACCCGCATCGGAGTGAACCCGGCGCGACTCGCCCGCTGCCCGCTCGCCCAGCGGCGGCCTCGCGTCCCACCCTGTGGCGCATGGCACGTTGCGAGGTATGCGGAAACGACTACGGGATGTCCTTCGAGGTGCACGCGCAGGGCGCGGTGCACGTCTTCGACTGCTTCTCCTGCGCCATTCACCGCATGGCGCCCATCTGTGAGCACTGCCGGGTCCAGATCATCGGCCAGGGCGTCGAGGTCGAGGGCCACTGGTACTGCGGCGGGCACTGCGCCCGCGCGGAGGGGAGGGCGGGCATCGTCGACAAGGTGTGACCGGGCAACCCGGACGTGGACCCCGCGTCCGGGCCGCAGGCCGCAGCAGGTACGGTCGAAACCGTGTACCGCTTCCTGTTGTCCCGCCAGTGGGTGATCCTCACCCTCATCGGTCTCGTGCTCATCCCCACGATGATCGAGCTGGGCTTCTGGCAGTTCCACCGGCACCAGCACCGGGTCGCGCAGAACACCCTGATCGCCGAGAACCTCGAGGCGAAGCCCGTCCCCGTGACCGGGCTCACCTCCCCCGGGCACACGATCCCGCGCGCCGACTACTGGCGGCAGGCCACCGCCACCGGCACCTACGACTCCGCGCACGAAGTCGTCGTACGCCGCCGCACCTCCGCCGACGACCGGGTCGGCTTCCATGTACTGACCCCGCTGATCCTGGCCGACGGCCGGGCGGTCCTGATCAACCGCGGCTGGATCCCGGCCGACGCCGACCAGCGAGCCTTCCCGTCCGTGCCGCCCGTGCCCAAGGGCACCGTGACCGTCACCGGCCGGCTCAAGGCCGATGAGACGACAAAGGCCAGCGGCATCAAGGACCTGGCCGGTCTGCCGCCCCGCCAGGTCATGCTGATCAGCAGCGGGCAGCAGGCCAAGGCGCTGGGCCGGACCGTGCTCGGCGGCTATCTGGAGCAGACGGCGCCCGAGCCCGCAGGCAGCAGCCCCGAACTGATCCCGGACCCCGACCACGACTCCATCGGCGCGCACATGGCGTACGCAGTCCAGTGGTGGCTGTTCACGGCAGCCGTACCCGTCGGCTGGGTGATTCTCGTACGGCGTGAGAAGCGCGACCGCGAGGCCGCGGCTGAACAGGAAGCCCCGGAGTCCGCCCCCGTGACGGTCTAGCAGCCGCCCGTGGCACGGGCCCCGGCCGCTTAACCCCCGCGCTGGGCGGGAACACGCCAATGCGTGACGCTACGCATCGAGGACTACGCCCTCATCGGTGATCTGCAGTCCGCCGCGCTGGTCGGCAGGGACGGCTCCATCGACTGGCTGTGCCTGCCCCGCTTCGACTCGGCGGCCTGCTTCGCCGCGCTGGTCGGCGACGAGGAAAACGGCCACTGGCGGATCGCCCCGAAGGGCACCGGCCTTTGCACCAGCCGCCGTTACATAGGCGACTCGCTCGTCCTTGAGTCGGTGTGGGAAACACGCACCGGCACGGTCAAGGTCATCGACTTCATGCCGCAGCGCGACACGACCCCCGATGTCATGCGCATCGTGGAAGGCGTCAGCGGCACCGTCGAGATGGACGCCGTCCTGCGGATTCGCTTCGACTACGGCTCCGTCGTGCCGTGGATGCGGCGCGCGGACGGCCACCGGGTGGCGATCGCCGGCCCCGATTCCGTATGGCTGCGCAGCGAGCCGAACGTCAAGACGTGGGGTCAGCAGTTCAGCACCCGCTCGGCGTTCACGGTCGGCGCGGGCGAGAAGATCGCGTTCGTCCTGACCTGGTATCCCTCGCACATACCGCGGCCGGAACTCATCGACCCCTACGAGGCGCTGGAGAGCAGCCTGGAGGACTGGGCCGGGTGGTCCTCGAAGTGTGTGAGCGAGGGCCCGTACCACGAGGCGATCATCCGCTCGCTGATCACCCTCAAGGCGCTCACCTACGCCCCGACCGGCGGGATCGTCGCCGCGCCCACCACCTCCCTGCCGGAAGAGCTCGGCGGCGTACGCAACTGGGACTACCGCTACTGCTGGCTGCGCGACTCCACTCTCACGCTCGGCGCACTGCTGACAGCCGGCTATCTGGAAGAGGCGGAGGCCTGGCGTAACTGGCTGCTGCGCGCGGTGGCAGGGGACCCGGCGGACCTGCAGATCATGTACGGGCTGGCGGGCGAGCGCCGGCTGCCAGAGACCGAGCTGCCGTGGCTGAGCGGCTATGCGGGCTCCGGGCCGGTCCGCATCGGCAATCGGGCCGTGGAGCAGTTGCAGCTCGATGTGTACGGAGAGGTCATCGACACCCTCTATATGGGGCGGGAGGCCGGTCTGGCCTCGGAGAAGCACGCCTGGAATCTGCAGCTCAGCCTGCTCGGCTTCCTGGAGTCCAATTGGCGCGAGCCGGACGAGGGGCTGTGGGAAGTGCGTGGGCCCCGTCGCCACTTCGTGCACTCCAAGGTGATGGCGTGGGTGGCGGCGGACCGTGCCGTGCGCACCCTGGAGGCGACTGACTCCATACGCGGCGACGCGGACCGGTGGCGGACGATGCGGGACGAGGTGCACCAGGAGGTCTGCGAGAAGGGGTACGACCCGCGGCGGAACACGTTCACGCAGTTCTACGGCTCCGCCGAACTCGACGCGGCGGCCCTGCTCATTCCGCGGGTCGGATTTCTGCCGCCGGACGATCCGCGGGTGATCGGGACGGTGGACGCGGTACGGGACGAGTTGGGGGCCAACGGCGCTCTCGTACGCCGGTACAGCACCCATGGCAGGAGGATCGACGGCCTGCCCGGAGGTGAAGGAGCGTTTCTGGCCTGCTCGTTCTGGCTGGTGGACGCGCTGCGGATGACGGGGCGGGTGAAGGAGGCGCGGGAGCTCTTCGAGCGGCTGCTCCTCCTGCGCAACGACGTCGGGCTGCTCGCCGAGGAGTACGACCCGGTGGCCGGTTGTCAGCTCGGGAACTTCCCGCAGGCGTTCAGCCATATCGCGCTGACGAACTCGGCCCTCGCGCTGGGCCGGGAGGAGACGGCAGGATAGGGCCATGGATCTTGGACTGAAGGACCGCGTCTATATCGTGACGGGTGCGTCGCGGGGACTGGGCAATGCGGGTGCGCAGGCGCTGGTGGCGGACGGCGCGAAGGTCGTCATCACCGGCCGCGACGCGAAGTCCGTCGCGGACGCCGCCGCCGAACTCGGCCCGAACGCGATGGGCATCGCCTCGGACAACGGCGACCCGGCGGGGCCGGAGCGCCTTGTCGCCGCGGCGCGTGCGCACTTCGGCCGCTTCGACGGCATTCTGATCAGCGTGGGCGGACCGCCCCCGGGGTTCGCCGCGGACAACACGGACGAGCAGTGGCTGACGGCGTTCGAGACGGTGTTCCTGGGCGCGGTACGGCTGGCCCGCACTGCGGCCGCGGCGCTCGGCGAGGGCGGTGTCATCGGCTTCGTCCTGTCCGGGTCTGTCCATGAGCCGATCCCCGGCCTGACGATCTCCAACGGCTTGCGGCCGGGCCTGGCCGGCTTCGCGAAGTCCCTCTCGGACGAGCTGGGCCCGCAGGGCATCCGGGTCGTGGGTCTGCTCCCCGCCCGCATCGACACGGACCGCGTCCGCGAACTCGACGCGCTCTCCGGGGACGCGGACGCGGCCCGCGCGGCGAACGAGTCCCGCATCCCGCTGCGGCGCTACGGCAGGCCGGGGGAGTTCGGCAACGTGGCGGCGTTCCTGCTGTCGCCGGCGGCGTCGTACCTGACGGGCGTGATGCTCCCGGTGGACGGCGGCGCACGACACGGCTTCTGAGGCCCGGGGGCGGGGTGCGGGTTTTCGCGGCGCGCCGACCTCTCGTCGCCGGCCTCTCACCCGCCGGGCGCGGCCCGGTGGGCAGTGCGCCCGCGCCCGCTCAACTCACCCTCTGCGCCCGGTGCTTCGCCGCCCGCAGGCGGACCTCCGCGGGCAGCACCGCCAGCCCCGCCGAGTCCCGCGCGTGACCCACCGCCTCCTCCGTAAGACGCGTCAGCGTCTCACCCGGCGACGCGTACGGTTCAAGGAGCAGGCCCACCCGTGCCTCGGGCGCGCTCCGGCGGCCCGTCAGCGTCACATGCGCGCGGGACACGCCGTCCAGGGATTCCGCCTCGCCCTCCAGCACGCCTTCCAACGCGCGGCCCCGCAGCAGCGCGCCCTCGCCGTCGCCGCTGTCGACGAGCACCTCCGCCAGGCGGGAGCGCCGGAGTTGGGCGAGCAGCCACCACAGCGCCAGGAGCACCACCACCGCGAGCCCCGCGATGACCGCCGGCCACCACCAGCCCTCGTCGCGCCAGCGGTCGCGGTCCGCCTCGCTCAGCAGCACATCGTTCGGCCCGTACCACGGCCACCAGGACGGCACCGGCCACCCCGCGCCCGCGGCGAGCACCGCACCGCCGACGCACAGCAGCGCCAGCCCGGCGAGGCCGAGCAGTACGCGATTGATCACTCGAAGCATCCGGCCTCACCCCTTCTTCGCCGGCGGCCGGCGGACGTGCACGGTCAGGGCGGGCGGCCTGGCGAGGCCGAGTTCCCTGATGCCCGCGCCCAGCGCCGCGTCCAGGTCCGCGCGCACGTCGTCGAGTTCGCGGAAGTGTGACAGCGCCCGCACCGAGACCTTCGTACGCCGCATCCGTACGTTCGCGGACTGCACTCCGGAGACCTCCATCGCCCGGTCGCGCAGCACGAGCGCTGCGGTCTCCCGGTCGAGTCCCGCTCGTACGGACGCGATGTCGCGGCGCATCGGCAGCAGCTTCCGCAGTCCGGGTGTGACGGCGATGACGATCAGGCAGACGCCGACGAGCATCGCGGCCACCGCGGCCGCCATTACCCACAACTCGTCCAACCGCCAAGTGGCCAGGTCGGCCGCGAAAACGCGGCGCCAGTGCATAGCGGGGCGGTCGGCCCGCACCGCCGCGATGTCGTACAGCAGCAGCCCCGCGCCGCCGAGCACCACCAGGGCCAGCAGCCCGGCCGACACCCGGCGCGCGGACCAGAAGCGCCCGGCCTTGCCGCCGTCGCCGTCGTTCGGGGCCGCAGACCGCTCGTATGCCGCGGCCGACGCCGACTGGTCCAGATCGAGTACGGGCCGTACGGGCTCGCTCATCGGATCCTCCCCTGTACCGCCCCGCGTGAGTGCACGGAGTGCAGCCGTTCGACATGCACGGCCACCTCGGGCACATGCATCCCCGCCAACGCCTCTACCCGCTCGGTGACTCGGTGACGCACGGCACCGCACTGCCGGCCGATGTCGGAGGGGTAGTCGAGCTCCAGGCTGACCCGCACCCGGGCGGCGTCATGGTGCACCGTGACCGTGGCACGGGGCGGCGCGCCGCCCTCCGGCACGCCGTCGAGCGCCTCCCGCGCCGCCCGCGCGGCGATCTTCGCCACCACCCGGTCGGCGATCGCGGTGGCCCCGCGCTCGCCTGCCGCGACGCTCTCGCTGCCTCCGGCGGGGGCACCCGCAGCGGCCACGGCGTGTCACCGCCGCCGGTCGCCGCGATCGCGACTGCGGAAGAAGTCGCCTGGTTCGATGTCGCCGTCGAGGATCCGGCCCGCCACAAAGCCGACCGCCCCCAATGCGGCGACCAGCAAAAATGCACCGAATCCACCGAAGTATCCGGCGAAGCCGAGCGCCATGCCGGCCAACAGGCCGGCAACCGCCATGTTCATCGTGGGCTCCTCTACTGGAGACGCGGCTCCGGCTCTTCCTCTTCCTCATCGGGCAGCTTCACGTCGCTGACCGCGATATTGACCTCGACGACTTCGAGTCCTGTCATGCGTTCCACCGCGGAGATGACGTTCTCGCGGACGGCGCCGGCGACGTCGATGATGGAGACGCCGTAGTCGACGACGATCTCCAGGTCGAGGGCCGTCTGCACCTCGCCGACCTCGGCCTTCACCCCGCGGGTGGCACTGGACCTGCCGCCACCGCCGCCGGGCACCCGGTCGCGGACCGCGCCGAAGGTGCGGGAGAGGCCGCTGCCCATCGTGTGGACGCCGAGCACATCGCGGGCGGCGAGCCCGGCGATCTTCTCGACCACGCCGTCGGCGATGGTGGTACGGCCACGGGACGCGGGGTCGCCACCCCCGCGCTTGGTCACTGAGGTCCTCCTGGGCGGCTCGCCGGAGCCGGACGGCTCGCCGACCGGGTTCTCGGGACGGTTTCGCTGAGCGGGATCGGTCATGGCCGTACGTCCTTTCCGGGCGGTGGGGGACTCCCTTTCCGGGGGTGGGGGGCTCCCTTTCCGGGGGTGGGGGGCTCCCTTTCCGGGGGATGGGGACTCCGCTGCCCACATTAAGTGCGCTTGCCCGCTTTCGCGCCAGAGATGCGGCAGTCTGGAGTAGTGACCACTGCTGATGCGGTAAGGCGACGGCTGGGGCTCGGCAGGCTGCTTCCGCTGGGCGGAGCGGCGGACGGGGCCTGGCTGGCGGAACGGGCGGCCGAGGCGGTGCTGCGGCGGGCGGCGGCCGATGTGCCGGGGGTTGTTCCCGGCCGTATCAGGCTTGCGCTGGTGGAGCCCGGCGCAGCGGCTGCTCCCGCCGTGCCTGCCCCGCCGAGCGCGCTGCCGCCGGGGCCGCTGCGGATCGAGGCGGATTTCGCGGCCGTGGCGCGGGAGCCGCTGCCCGCCATCGCGTCCGCGCTGCGAACGGTGCTGTTCACGGCCGCGGCGGAGCGGCTGGATCTGGGGGTCGCGGAGGTGGATCTACGGGCGACGGACGTGCTGGACGCCCTTCCGGAAACCCCGGCCCCCGCTCCCCCGACCGAGGTACGGGCCGCCGCCCCGACGGATCAGGCGGGCACGGCGGCGTCCCGGGTGCCGGGGGTCGCGCATCTGACGGCCACCCTGGGCACGGCGGTGCATCTCGCGCCCGACCATGTACGCGTCGAGGTGGCGACGGCACGCGGCCACCGTCCGCTGGAGGTGGTGCGGGCGGTCCGCGAGGCGGTGACGACGGCGCTCGCGGACGGCCGCCCGGTGGCGGTACTGGTCAGCTCCGTCTCGGTCTGAAGAGGAAACGGGGGCGAGGGAGCGGGAAGAGCAGGCGGGGAGCGCGGGACAGAGGGCAGGGATCAGTCCCCGATGCCCGCGAGGTCGCGCAGCCGGCGCGCCTGGGCCGCCCGCTCCGCGGTGCGCTGCTCCTCGTACGAACGCCCGCTCACACCCTGCAGCAGCGCCTTCGTCTCGATGACCGCGTCCCGCGGCGCCGCGAGCAGCGCCCCCGCCAAGTCCCGTACCGTACTTTCGAGTTCGTCCGCGGGCACGACGAGGTTGGCGAGGCCGGTGCGCTCGGCCTCCTCGGCGTGCACGAAGCGGCCCGTCGCGCAGATCTCCAGCGCGCGGGCGTAGCCGACGAGCGACACCAGCGGGTAGGTGCCGGTGAGGTCGGGGACGAGTCCGAGGCTGGTCTCGCGCATGGCGAACTGCACGTCCTGCGCGACGACCCGGAGGTCGCAGGCGAGGGCGAGCTGGAATCCGGCACCGATCGCATGCCCCTGGACGGCCGCGATCGTGACGATGTCACTACGGCGCCACCAGGTGAACGCTTCCTGGTACTCGGCGATGACCGCGTCGAGCTCCGCGTCGGAGCCCCGTGCGAGGTCGAGGAAGGACGGCTCGCCGTCGAAGCCCTCGGGCGTGAACGCCTGCCGGTCGAGACCCGCGGAGAAGGACTTGCCCTCGCCGCGCAGCACCACGACCCGCACGTTGCCCGGCAGTGACCGACCCGCCTGCGCCAACGCCCGCCACAGAGCGGGAGATTGGGCGTTGCGCTTGTCCGGGTTGGTCAGGGTTACCGTGGCAACCGCGTCCTCGACGGTGAGCCGTACGCCGTCCTTGTCGAGCACAGAGTCGAGCGAAGTCATGGGGCGCCTCCGGTTCGGGTGCAGTCAGTGCAGACGAAGATAAGTGACTGCACAGTAACCACCCGGCCGACCATGCGACCGACCGGGTGGCCACCATGAAAACCGGTGGACCGAAGGAGCCCGGCCGTCAGGCCGAAGCGGCCTTCTTGCCTCGCGTCGCTCCGCCGCGTCCCCGCAGCGTGACTCCGGACTCGCTGAGCATCCGGTGTACGAATCC
This sequence comes from Streptomyces sp. NPDC002870, assembly GCF_042888505.1. Lineage (NCBI taxonomy): Bacteria > Bacillati > Actinomycetota > Actinomycetes > Kitasatosporales > Streptomycetaceae > Streptomyces > Streptomyces sp. NPDC002870. The sequence continues at coordinate 177,737 of NZ_JBIAPW010000013.1, read as the reverse complement.
GTAGGAGCGGCCGGTCTCTTCGGCCAACGCCCGGATGCTCGCACCGGAGTCGTACTTCTTCTTCAGGTCTGCCGCGAGCTTGTCGCGCGCGGCGCCGGTAACCCGGCTGCCCTTCTTCAGAGTCTCGGCCACCCGTGCCTCCTCATGGGAAGTGCGCTCTGGACTCTCATGATCACCCCTAGCGGGCTTCCTGGCCACCCATTCGGCAAGGTCCGTGCGACAAGCTTTTCCGTTCAGTAGGCGGCCACCACGACCGGAATCCCTCATTCCGGGCACTCGTGAGCGCACGTCCGAGCGGGTTCCCGCCAGAAGCAGCAGGTCAGCGACGCGCCGGGGAGACAGCCGCGGCGCGACACCGGACGGAGAGGATCCGCTCGGCGCCACGCCGTGGTACGAGACGCACTCACTCAGATGATGGATCACGCGTAGGCCGAATGATCCATACGGAGTGGATCAGCGCCGGACCGGACCGGAAAGCCCGGAACGAGCGGGGTCAGGCCAGCGCCACCAGGTCCGCGTAGTCCGCGCCCCACAGGTCCTCGACCCCGTCGGGCAGCAGGATGATGCGCTCCGGCTCGAGCGCCTCGACCGCTCCCTCGTCGTGCGTGACAAGGATGACCGCGCCCTTGTAGGTGCGCAGCGCGCCGAGGATCTCCTCGCGGCTGGCCGGGTCGAGGTTGTTGGTGGGCTCGTCGAGAAGCAGGACGTTCGCGGACGAGACGACCAGCGTGGCCAGCGCAAGGCGGGTCTTCTCACCGCCGGAGAGGACTCCGGCCGGCTTGTCGACGTCGTCGCCGGAGAACAGGAAAGAGCCGAGCGTCTTGCGTACCTGGACGAGATCGAGGTCGGGCGCGCAGGAGCGCATGTTCTCCAGGACCGTGCGGTCCGGGTCGAGGGTCTCGTGCTCCTGGGCGTAGTAACCGAGCTTGAGGCCGTGACCAGGGGTGACCGCCCCGGTGTCGGGCTTCTCCACTCCCGCGAGCAGCCGCAGCAGGGTCGTCTTGCCCGCTCCGTTCAGGCCGAGGATGACGACCCGGGAGCCCTTGTCGATGGCGAGATCCACATCGGTGAAGATCTCGAGTGAGCCGTACGACTTGGACAGGCCCTCCGCGGTCAGCGGGGTCTTGCCGCAGGGCGCGGGCTCCGGGAAGCGCAGCTTGGCGACCTTGTCGGAGGCACGGACATCCTCGAGTCCGGCGAGCAGCCGCTCGGCCCGCTTGGCCATGTTCTGCGCGGCCACGGTCTTGGTGGCCTTGGCCCGCATCTTGTCGGCCTGCATGTTCAGCGAGGCGGCCTTCTTCTCGGCGTTCTGCCGCTCGCGCTTGCGGCGCTTCTCGTCGGCCTCGCGCTGCTGCTGGTAGAGCTTCCAGCCCATGTTGTAGATGTCGATCGTGGAGCGGTTGGCGTCGAGGTAGAAGACCTTGTTGACGACCGTCTCGACCAGGTCGACGTCGTGGGAGATGACGATGAAGCCGCCGCGGTAGGTCCTGAGGTAGTCGCGCAGCCAGACGACCGAGTCGGCGTCGAGGTGGTTGGTCGGCTCGTCGAGGAGCAGGGTGTCGGCGTCCGAGAAGAGGATGCGGGCGAGCTCGACGCGGCGGCGCTGACCGCCGGAGAGTGTATGCAGCGGCTGGCCGAGGACCCGGTCGGGCAGGCCGAGCGCGGCGGCGATGGTGGAGGCCTCGGCCTCGGCGGCGTAACCGCCCTTGGTGAGGAACTCCGTCTCCAGGCGCTCGTACTTCTTCATCGCCTTCTCGCGGGTGGCGCCCTGGCCGTTCGCCATCCGGTCCTCGTTCTCGCGCATCTTCTTCAGTACGGAGTCGAGGTCTCGGGCAGAGAGGATCCGGTCGCGGGCGAGGGTGTCGAGGTCGCCGGTGCGCGGGTCCTGCGGGAGGTAGCCGACCTCGCCGGAGCGGGTGATGGTGCCGGCGGCGGGGATGCCTTCACCCGCGAGGCATTTGGTGAGGGTGGTCTTGCCCGCTCCGTTGCGGCCTACCAGCCCGATGCGGTCGCCTTTGGCGATACGGAAGGAAGCGGACTCGATGAGGACGCGAGCGCCGGCGCGCAGCTCGACGCCGGAAGTGGTGATCACGGAAAGACTCCAGGGCGGTATGGACGGCGGAAGGGACGGACGTGGGAGCTTCGACGCCGTCTAATGCGCAAGGAGAATTGCCATACCGGCCAGTCTAGCGGGGCCGTGCAAGTGGTATTGCGCCGGCTTTCGCGGCCGCCCTCGTGCTCGGCCCCGGCGTAAGGGAGGCCCGTAGCGCCACCATTCGTGACAAAAAGGGCAACACGCAGCGGAGTGATCGATACTCGGCGCAGGGCGGCGGGCTGCCGCTGCCGAGAAGCCGAGGCGGTGTCCCATGCAGTTCGACGACGACGCCGACCTGGGCACTTCCGAGGTCCGGGATGTGCGCGGCAGCCGCATCCCGGGCGGCAGGGCCACCGTCGGCGCCGGCATCGTCGGCCTGATCGCGCTGATCCTGGGGCTGTTCTTCGGGGTGCGGCCCGAGCAGCTGGGACTGTCGTCGGACGACTCCGACCCGGCTGCGACAGCCTCGTCCCAGGCGCAGGTGAACGAGGCCTGCAGGAGGGGTTCGGACGCCGACACCCGGGAGGACTGCCGGACGGTCGCGGTGGTCAGCAGCGTGCAGGACTACTGGCGGGCCGAGTTCCCACGCCGCGAGGGGCGCTACTCGGACGCGCGGACGGTCATGTTCACGGGCCGGGTGAGTACGGCACGCGGGGCGGCGACCGCTGCCGTCGGGCCGTTCTACTGCCCCGGGGACGGACAGGTCTATCTGGATCTCGGCTTCTTCGCCGACCTGCGGACCGAGTTCGGGGCGGACAGCGGGCCGTTCGCCGAGGCGTATGTGGTGGCTCATGAGTACGGCCATCATGTGCAGGATCTGATGGGCACATTGCGGCGGGCGCAGGACGGGCAGCGGGGCGCGGACAGCAACGCGGTGCGGGTGGAACTGCAGGCGGACTGCTACGCGGGGGTGTGGGCGCGCCATGCGACGACCACGCCGGACGAGAGAACCGGGCGTCCGCTGCTGACCACGCTGACACGGCAGGACATCGAGGACGGCCTGGACGCGGCGGCTGCGGTCGGCGACGGCCGGATCCAGGAGAAGTTCCAGGGGCGCATCACCCCGGAGGCCTGGACGCACGGCTCGGCCGCGCAGCGCCGGCAGTGGTTCCACAACGGCTTCCGTACGGGCGACATGGCCCAGTGCGACACCTTCCGCTGAGTGTCAGTGGCGGCTGCGAGACTGAGATGCAGATCACATTCCACCGTCGAGCATGAAGGAGTGATCGAGATGTCGGAGTCTGTGAGCATCTGTCCGACGCTGCTGTACGCGGACGCGAAGGCTGCGATCAAACAGCTCACCGAGGCCTTCGGTTTCACCGAGCACGCGGTGTACGAGGACGAGGCGGGCGCGGTCGTGCACGCCGAGCTGACCTTTGGCAACGGCATGGTGATGCTGGGCAGCAAGGGCACCGGCAGCGAGTTCGACAAGCTGATGAAGAACGCCGGTCCGGTGGGGGTGTTCGTCCATGTCGACGATGTCGACGCACACCACAGCAGGGCGGTGGAGCGCGGGGCGGACATCGTGATGCCGCCGACCGACCAGGACTATGGGGCGCGGGACTACATGGTGCGTGACATCGAGGGCAATGTGTGGAGCTTCGGCACGTACACACCGGGGGCGGAGGAGTCTTAGCCTCCCTCGCACCCGATCGCTGTCCCCGTTGTCCTCGATCTCCCCCGGACTCCGTCCCGGGGGGACCCCCAACGGGCTTGGTTTCTACGGGACTAGGCGTCTCCGGTGTGCACCTGGAATGCCGCCCGGCGTACGGCCTTGGCCAGAGCCGGGTCCGGGTGCGCGGCCGCCAGGGCGACCAGGACCTGGACGGTGCGGGGGTGGCCCCCGGCACGGACCTCTTCGAGCAGCGCCGGGACCGTGCCCTGCACCGCGGAGTCGAGATGGCGCAGCAGCAGCTGGGGCTCGCCGTGGTCGGCGACGGCCGCCGCGGTGTCCACCCAGAGCCAGGTCGCCTCCTCGCGGGTGAGGACGTCGGCGGCGTCCTCGGGGTCCGCGCCTTCGTACTCGGCGAGCCAGAGCAGGACATAGGGGCGCAGCGAGGGCTCGTCGGCGGCGGCGCGGACCTCGGCCTCCGCGGGGGCGCCGACCACGCGCAGCGCCTCGAAGGCGAGCCCGCGCAGCAGGGCGTCCTCGCCGCGGGCGACGGCGAGGAGCTCGGTGACGGCGCTGGAGACGGTACGGGCGGCGAGCCAGGCGCGGTACTCGGCGCGGGCCGGGCCCGGGGTGAGGCGGGCGCAGCCGCGCAGCATGTCCTCGGCGGACTGCTCGATGTTGCCCGCGGGGCTCTGGGCGGCGACGCAGATCTGCTCGAGCTTGACCCAGACCGCCCAGTTGCCGAGTGGGGTGAGGGTGGCGGACCGGCCCTTGTCGAGAGTCAGGGCGCCGACGGCGGACAGCCCCTGAAGGGCCCAGTCGAGAAGCGCGGAGACAGGGATGTCCTGCCCGGCCTCCGGCAGGTCGGGCTGCGGGCCGTAGGGCACTTCGCAGCGCTCCTCGCGCAGTTCCGCGACGCGCTGCTGCAACAGGTCCAGCAGGAGCGGCACGACCACGGGCCCGGCCGAGAGCTGAAGCAGGGAGAGCACCTGGGGCACGGCCTCGACGACCTCGGCGACCGCGGTGGGGGCGACGTCGTCGGGGGCGGGGTGGACCAGCGACCAGGCGTCGAAGAGGGCGACCCAGCCGCGCAGTACGGCCATGTCGTCGCGGTCCCAGGCGCGCAGCCGCCAGCCGGGGCGTGCGGTGTCGCCGTGCAGCTCGACCAGGCCGGCGAGGCGGGCACGGTCCCAGCCCGTGCGTACCTGGAGCGGGGTCAACTCCAGTGCGGCGGCAGCCCGTTGCTGGGAGCGCTCGGTGAGCTGTGTGGTGCTGGGGTCCCTCTCGACGGCCGCCCAGCGGGCGATCCGTACGGCGTCGGCGAGGACCGCCCTCGCCTGGCGGGCCAGTTCCGAGGGGGCCGGAGTGCCCTCGGGAGGCCGGGGGGCCGGCCGGGTTCGCCGGGTCGTCACAGCCCGCCGGGCGGTGGCCAGCGATTGCGGGCGGACAAGACGGAGTCTGGAGTTGCGCGCCAATTGCTCATCAGGCTTTCGGGACGTCACGGGGAGCAGTCTTCCCGCTGACGGCCCGAAAGCCCAAACGGAACCTGGTCGGCCGTGCTGAGCGGCCGTCCCGCCAGGGCTCGCCGGACCGCGTCAGGGCTACATCAGGACCGCGTCAGGGTTACATCAGGGGGGTGAGGAAGCGGCGGAGGGCTTCTTCGTAGCGTGCCGGGTCGGCGTTCCACATGGCGGCGTGCGGGGCCTGCGGGACCGTGTGCAGGCTGACCAGTTCGGGGCGGCGGGAGGCCAGTTCGCGCGACCGCTGCCAGGGGGCGAGCGTGTCGTCCGGGCCGTGGAAGATCAGCGTCGGCACGCGCAGGGACTTCGGGTCCGAGGCGCTGAGCAGCCGGTCGCCGTGCAGTCCGGTCCTGCCCTGCGCCGCCCTGACGGCGAGCGGCAGCAGGACCGCAGGGGTCCGGCGGGCGGCCAGATTGCGCACGGTTGTCTTCCAGTCCAGTACCGGGGAGTCCAGGACCAGCCCGCTGATCCGCTCGCGCAGCCCGGAGTTGGCGGCGGCGTGCAGGGCCATCGACGCGCCGGTGGACCAGCCGTGCAGGACGATGTGCTCGGCGCCGTGGCGCACCGCGAAGCGGATGGCAGCGTCCAGGTCGCGCCACTCGGAGTCGCCGAGGTGGCCGAGCCCGTCGGGGGGCTCGGGGGCGCCCTGATCCCCTCGGTAGGCGAGGTCGAGAACGGGGAACCGCTGGGCGTGCAGGAACGGCATGAGGTTCAGCGGGTGTTCCCGGGTGGCGCCCAGGCCGTGCACGGTGATCACCCACGTCTCCCGCGGGCCCGGCACGAACCACGCGGGCAGCGTGCCGAGTTCGCCGGGGATGCCGACATCACGGTGCGCGAGACCGAGCGCGCTCGACGGGTCGCCGCTGTGCACCTGCGGGGTGAGCCACACCCGGCTGCCGGGCTGCAGACTGCCGCGGCTGACCCGCTCCAGGCGGCGTACGACGGTGTCGACGGGGTGCGACACCCCGTCGAGTACGGGGCCGACGACCGCGTGGACGTCCTGGCTTTGGAGTGCGTACGTGCCGGGGCGCTGTGTGGCGACGCTGCGGGTCAGGGTCACCTGGTCGTCGGCCGTGGCGTGCACTGTGGGCCGGGGCTCGCCGGGCAGCGGCCGCCCCGGCTGCGCTTTGAGCGCGGCATCGCTCGCGTACCGGCCGGCCGCGATCGCGGCCGCGCCGACACCTATCACGGTGGTGACGGCAGCTGCCGTCGCTGTAGCCGGGCGCACCGTTCCAGTGTCGGCATCAGCACGCCTCGCTGCCAGTGGACGGCGGCCACCGGGGGGGGCTCAGCCGCGCCGGCCGTACCCCTGGAGCTTCTCCGCGGCCTCTTGCAGCTGGGAGCCGGAGAGCAGGCTGGGCGTGTGTCCGGGCAGTGACGCCGCGGTCAGCCAGAGGCGGCACATCCACTCCAGCTGGGCGGTGCGGTCGTAGGCCTGGTCAAGGGTCTCGCCGTAGGCGACGGTGCCGTGGTTCTGCAGGAGGCAGGCGGTGCGTCCGCGCAGGGCGTGGAGCATGTTCGCGGCCAGCTCGTCCGTTCCGTACAGGGCGTACCGCGCGACACGGACGGTGCCGCCCATGGCCGCGGCCATGTAGTGGATGGGCGGGAGCTCGGGGACGAGGGTGGAGACCGCGGTGGCGTGCACGGCGTGGGTGTGGACCACGGCGCCGGCCTGGGTGTTGCGGTAGACCTCCAGGTGCAGCGGCAGCTCGCTGGTGGGGGCGAGCTCTCCGAGGAGCTGGTTGCCGTCGAGATCGACCGCGACGGCGTCCTCGGGCGTGAGCCGGTCATAGGGGACTGCGCTCGGGGTGACCAGGACGAGTGGGCCGACCCGTGCGGAGACATTGCCCGATGTGCCCACCACCAGGCCTTCCGCCGCTGTCCTGCGAGCCGTGGCCACGAGGTCTTCCCAGGCCTGCTCGATCGCGTCCTGCCGCACCTGATCGGTCATGCGGCGATCCTGTCAGGCGGCGACGGGCGCCGCAGGGCGGGTGACGGAGATCACGCAAAGCGGCATAAAGAGCCGTTTTCGCTTCGGTGCGGCGTCGATGCCGGACGCCCCCCGTGCCACCGCCGGGCGGCACCGCGCCACACAGCAAGCGGACTGACGGGGCCTCACTTGAGGACACCGCAGCGCCCGTCTCAGTTCATCTTCCGTTCATCCAGGTTAACTACGTTCGCCGGGCCACTGACGTCGAACGATTGCCTGGGTAAATGGAACACATCACCTTGCTGCTCGCGATTGTGATCGTGACAGCGCTCGTGTTCGATTTCACGAACGGTTTCCACGACACCGCCAACGCGATGGCGACGACCATCTCGACCGGCGCTCTGAAACCCAAGACGGCGGTGGCCATGTCCGCCGTGCTCAACCTCGTCGGCGCGTTCCTGTCCGTGGAAGTCGCAAAGACGATCTCCAGCGGCATCGTCACCGAGGACGGCATCACACCAGAGGTGATCTTCGCGGCGCTCGTCGGCGCCATCCTGTGGAATCTCATGACCTGGCTGATCGGTCTGCCGTCCAGCTCTTCGCACGCCCTCATGGGCGGACTGATCGGCGCCACCATCGCCTCTGTCGGCATCGGCGGAGTCAACGGCGGCACCGTCGTCACCAAGGTGCTGATCCCCGCGATCGCCGCCCCGCTGGTCGCCGGCATCGCGGCCTTCCTGGCCTCCCGGCTGACGTACAGGATCGGCAGGAACGCCGACGAGAAGGCCACCGCGAAGGGCTACCGCGCCGGCCAGATCACCTCGGCCGGCCTGGTCTCCCTGGCCCACGGCACCAACGACGCGCAGAAGACCATGGGCATCATCACCCTGGCGCTCGTCGCCGGCGGTGTGCTCTCCCCCGGCTCCAACCCTCCGATGTGGGTCATCCTCGCCGCCGGTCTCGCGATCGCGCTGGGCACCTACCTCGGCGGCTGGCGCATCATCCGCACCATGGGCAAGGGCCTGACCGACCTCCAGCCGCAGCAGGGCTTCGCCGCCCAGACCAGCGCGGCCAGCGTCATCCTCGCCTCCTCCAACCTCGGCTTCTCGCTGTCGACCACGCACTCCTGCTCCGGCGCCGTGATGGGCGCGGGTCTCGGCCGCAAGGGCGGCGTGGTCCGCTGGTCCACCGCCACCCGGATGTTCGTCGCCTGGGGCCTGACCCTGCCGGCCGCCGGTCTGGTGGCCGCGGGCTCGGAGTTCGTGACCAAGCAGGGCGACTGGGGTGTCGCGGCCGTCGCCGCCTTCCTGATCGGCGCCTGCGTCGCGATCTGGTTCGTCTCCCGCCGCCAGGTGGTCGACCACACCAATGTCAACGACGTGGCCGGCGACGCCGAGCCCGCCGGTGTGGTGACCGCCGCCATCGCGGCCGTCAGCCCGCCGCCGGCCGGCACGCCCACGCAGGACCGCAAGACGACCATCCCGGCTCAGCCCCACGCGGCCGACTCCGAGGAGCCGGCGACGCAGCCGGCCACGGTATAAGGACAGATCAGCATGAACATCGACTGGGCAGCACTCAGCTCCGTCTTCGGCGTGAGCCTCGTCGCCACCGTCGCCCTGGTGGGTCTGTTCACCCTGGGCATCGTGGGCCTGACCAAGCAGGAGTCGGCGGCCGGAGGGGGCGGCGGCTCCGCGGCCCTGGCGCGCACGGGCGCGTACGCCTGCTTCGCGCTCTGCGCGGCGGCCGTGACGTACGGGATCTATCTGATCGTCGTCTGACGGCGGCTCACTCAGCACAAGGCCGGGCCGGGCACCCCTTCGGGTGACCCGGCCCGGCCCTTTCGTGTGCCGCCCTGTGCCGCCGATGTGGGGCTCGGCACACTGTCCCACCGCAGGTCAAAGGCGAGTTGACGGGCGTTCTCGCACGTGGTGGACTGCCGAAGCCATCTACGGCGGCAGAAGAGGAAGCCGGTGCGAATCCGGCGCGGTCCCGCCACTGTCACCGGGGGAGCAATCCCCCGGAAGCCAGGAACTCTCACCGCCGGTCACGTCGAACCAGGGCGCGGACACCCTGAGTGAGGACATATCGCCATGCGCGGCTGCGGTTCAGGTTCACTTCCCGCTGTGAGTACGAGGGCCCTTCCAGGCGAAACGTCGGCCTGAACCCATGCGTGCCGACGTCACTTTCGCCTACGGCGCCACTGCCGGCCTGGTCGGCGACCTGCTGCTCGGCGACCCTCGCCGAGGGCATCCGGTCGCCGCGTTCGGACGGGCGGCGGGCGCCGTCGAGCGCGTTCTGTGGCGCGACCACCGCGGCTGGGGCGCGCTGCACACCGCCGTGTGCGCCGGGGGCGCCGCGGCTGCCGCCGCGCTCCTCGCCCGCGGGGTCCGGGACCGCTCCGCCGCGTCCGTCGTGCTGACCGCCGCCGCCACCTGGGCCGTCGTCGGCGGCACATCACTGGGCCGCGAGGCGCGGGCCGTCGGCGGCGCGCTCGCCGCCGGGGACGTGGAGGTGGCCCGGGAGCGGCTGCCGCATCTGTGCGGGCGCGACCCGCAGAGCCTGGACGAGCAGCAGATCGCCCGCGCCGTGGTGGAATCCGTCGCCGAGAACACCTCGGACGCGGTGGTGGGCGCGCTGGTCTGGGGAGCGCTCGCGGGTGTGCCGGGTCTGGTGGGTTTCCGGGCGGTCAACACGCTGGACGCGATGGTCGGCCACAAATCCTCCAGATACCGGCGGTTCGGCTGGGCTTCGGCCCGCCTCGACGATGTGGCCGGCTGGCCGGGCGCCCGGCTCACCGCGGGTCTGGCGGTGCTCGCCGGGCAGAACCCGCGCGGAGCGGTACGGGCATGGCGGGACGACGCGAAGAAGCATCCGAGTCCGAACGCGGGCCCGGTGGAGGCGGCGTTCGCCGGGGCGCTCGGCGTACGGCTGGGCGGAACCCTCTCGTACGGCGGACGCGTCGAGCACCGTCCCGTACTCAACGGCACGGGCCGCCCTGTGCAGTTCGGCGACATCGAACGTGCCGTGCGGCTCTCGCGCCGCGTCGGCTGGCTGACACTGGCGGCCTGCGCCGCGGGCCACGTGGCGGGGCACGCGCTGCGCGCGCGGCGCGCCGGAAAGGGGCGGGGATGAGCAGACGGAAGGCCGGGGGGCTGCTGGTCGCCGGAACCACCTCCGACGCGGGCAAGAGCGTCGTCACGGCCGGCATCTGCCGGTGGCTCGTACGGCAGGGGGTGAAGGTCGCGCCCTTCAAGGGGCAGAACATGTCGCTCAATTCGTTCGTCACGCGCGAGGGCGCGGAGATCGGGCGGGCGCAGGCCATGCAGGCTCAGGCCGCGCGCGTTGAGCCGAGCGCCCTGATGAACCCCGTGCTGCTCAAGCCGGGCAGCGACCGCTCGAGCCAGGTCGTGCTGATGGGCAGGCCGGTGGGTGAACTGAGCGCCCGCGGCTACCACGGAGGTCGCCAGGAGGCGCTGCTCTCCACCGTCGTGGAGTGCCTGGAGGAACTGCGGGGCACGTATGAGGCCGTGATCTGCGAGGGGGCGGGCAGTCCGGCCGAGATCAATCTGCGGCGTACGGACATCGTGAACATGGGCATCGCGCGGGCCGCCCGGCTCCCGGTGCTGGTCGTCGGGGACATCGACCGCGGCGGGGTCTTCGCCTCCTTCTTCGGTACGACGGCGCTGCTCGACGCGGAGGACCAGGCGCTGGTGGCGGGGTACTTGGTCAATAAGTTCCGGGGCGACGTGTCGTTGCTCGAGCCGGGCCTGGAGATGCTGCACGGGCTGACCGGACGGCGCACGTACGGAGTGCTGCCCTTCGCGCACGGCCTCGGCATCGACGAGGAGGACGGGCTGCGCGTCTCTCTGCGCGGCGCGGTACGGGAGTCGGTGGTCGCGCCGCCCGTCGGCGAGGACGTGCTGCGCGTCGCGGTCTGCGCCGTGCCGCTGATGTCCAACTTCACCGACGTGGACGCGCTGGCGGCCGAACCGGGCGTCGTGGTGCGATTCGTGGACCGGGCCGATGAACTCGTCGACGCCGACCTGGTGATCGTGCCGGGCACGCGTGGGACTGTGCGCGCCCTGGAGTGGCTGCGCGAGCGGGGGCTGGCGGACGCGCTGAAGCGGCGGGCCGCCGAGGGCCGGCCGGTACTGGGCATCTGCGGCGGCTTCCAGATGTTCGCCGAGCACATCGAGGACGAGGTCGAGTCGCGGGCCGGAGCCGTCAAGGGGCTCGGACTGCTGCCCGTACGCGTCCGGTTCGCGGTCGGCAAGACCCTTGCCCGCCCGGTCGGCGAGGCGCTCGGCGAGCCGGTGGAGGGCTACGAGATCCACCACGGCGTCGCCGAAGTCCTCGGTGGCGAGGCCTTCTTGGACGGCTGCCGGGTCGGGGCGGTCTGGGGCACCCACTGGCACGGCTCGCTGGAGAGCGACGGCTTCCGCCGTGCCTTCCTGCGCGAGGTCGCCCGGACGGCGGGCCGCCGCTTCGTCCCCGCGCCGGACACCAGCTTCGGCGCGCTGCGCGAGGAACAGCTCGACCGCCTCGGCGATCTGATCGAAGAGCACACGGACACCGGTGCGCTGCTACGGCTCATCGAGTCGGGCGCACCCTCAGGACTTCCCTTCATCGCACCTGGAGCGCCATGAGCACCGAGACCACCGTGCTGTTGCTGTCCACCGCCGACACGGATCTGCTGGCGGCCCGGGCCTCCGGCGCGCCGTACCGGATCGGCAACCCGACCCGTATCGATGTGACGGAGGAGCTGCCCGCACTCGTCGCGGGCGCGTCCGTCGCGGTCGTGCGGCTGCTCGGCGGCAAGCGGGCCTGGGAGGACGGACTCGCCGCGCTGCGCGCGTCCGGGATCCCGACCGTGCTGCTGGGCGGCGAGGCCGTCCCCGACGCGGAGTTGATGGCCGAGTCGTCGGTGCCCGCCGGTGTGGTGGCCGAGGCGCTGCGCTATCTGGTCGAGGGCGGCCCCGGCAACCTGGTGGAGCTGGCCAGGTTCCTCTCCGACACCGTTCTGCTGACGGGCCAGGGCTTCGCCGAGCCGCGGAAGATGCCCGAGTGGGGCGTGCACGGCACGCGCGAGTACATCGAGGGGCGGCCGAGTGTCGGCGTGCTCTTCTACCGGGCACACCAGCTCTCCGGGAACACCGCCTTCGTCGACACCCTCTGCGACCGGATCGAGGCGCGGGGGGCCAACGCCCTTCCCGTCTACTGCGGTTCACTGCGCGGCGCCGACCCGGAACTGTACGAGCTGCTCGGCAAGGCCGACGCCCTGGTCGCCACCGTACTGGCCGCAGGCGGCACGCGCGCCAGTGACGCGAGCGCCGGCGGGGACGACGAGGCCTGGGACATCGGGGCGCTCGCCGAGCTGAACGTGCCCGTCCTCCAGGGGCTCTGCCTGACCTCGTCGCGGGCCGTCTGGGAGGCTTCGGACGCGGCGCTGTCCCCGATGGACGCGGCGATGCAGGTGGCGATCCCCGAGTTCGACGGGCGGCTGATCACGGTCCCGTTCTCGTTCAAGGAGCAGGGCCCCGACGATGTGCCGGTGTACGTCGCCGACCCCGAGCGGGCCGGGCGCGTCGCCGGAATCGCCGTACGCCACGCGAAGTTGAAGCACAAGCCGAATGCGGAGAAGAAGCTCGCGCTCGTCTTCACCGCCTATCCGACGAAGCACTCGCGGGTGGGCAACGCGGTCGGTCTCGACACGCCCGCCTCCGCGGTGCGGGTCCTGGACGCCCTGCGTGACGCCGGATACGCCGTCGAAGGGCACCCGGACGACGGCGACGAGCTGATTCACCGGCTCATCAACGCCGGCGGCCACGATGTGGAGTGGCTGACCGAGGACCAGCTGGCGGCAGCCCCCGCGCGGGTGCCGCTCGCCGACTACCGCGCCTGGTTCGACAAGCTGGACCCGGAGCTGCGCGACAGCATGCTGGAGCACTGGGGTGAGCCGCCGGGCTCGCTCTACGTCGACGGCGACGAGATCGTCCTCGCCTCCCTCCAGTTCGGGAATGTCGTCGTGATGATCCAGCCGCCGCGCGGCTTCGGCGAGAACCCGATCGCGATCTACCACGACCCCGACATGCCGCCCTCGCACCACTACCTGGCGGCGTACCGGTGGCTCGACCATTCCTTCGGCGCCGACGCGGTCGTCCACATGGGCAAGCACGGCACGATGGAGTGGCTGCCCGGCAAGGGCCTCGGCCTGTCGGCGGGCTGCGGTCCGGACGCGGTGCTCGGCGAACTGCCGCTCGTCTATCCGTTCATCGTCAACGACCCCGGCGAGGGCACCCAGGCCAAGCGCCGCGGTCACGCCACTGTGGTGGACCATCTGGTGCCGCCGATGGCGCGCGCGGACACCTACGGCGATCTGGCAAAGCTGGAGCAGCTGCTCGACGAGTACGCGCTCGTCAGCGATCTCGATCCGACCAAGGCCCCGACCGTACGGGCGCAGATCTGGACGCTCGTGAAGGCCGCCGAGCTCCACCACGACCTGCATGTCGACGAGCAGCCGGACGACGGCGACTTCGACGAGTTCGTCATGCACATCGACGGCTATCTCTGCGAGATCAAGGACGTACAGATCAGGGATGGTCTGCACATCCTGGGCGGCGGGCCGGAGGCGGAGGCCCGGGTCAATCTCGTACTGGCGGTGCTGCGCGCGTCCCAGGTGTGGGGCGGTCAGGCCAATGCCCTGCCGGGTCTGCGGGCTTGCCTCGCCGAGCACTTCGGGCTGGTGGAGAAGGAGCTGCTGGGCGAGCCCGGCGCGCCGGTGAAGGTGCCGGTGGAGCTCACGGAGCTGGTCGAGGGGCCGGCGCGGACGGGCGCAGACGCCATCGATCTGCTGGAGCAGCTGTGCCGGCGACTCGCGGAGGGCATGGAGGAGCGCGGCTGGGACGTCTCGGCAGCGGCCGGGCTGGCACGGGATGTGCTCGGCGTCGAACTTCCGGAAGCGGTCGCCGTGCTGGGCTTCGCCTGCGAGGAGGTCGTGCCGCGGCTCGCCCGGACGACCGACGAGATCGGCAACATCCTGCGGGCGCTGGACGGCGGCTATGTGCCCGCCGGCCCTTCCGGATCGCCGACCCGCGGGCTGGTCAACGTCCTGCCGACCGGACGCAACTTCTACTCCGTCGACCCGAAGGCGATCCCGTCCCGGCTGTCGTGGGAGGTCGGCCAGGCGCTCGCCGACTCGCTGGTCGCGCGGTATCTGCAGGACACCGGCGCGTACCCGAAGTCGGTGGGGCTGACCGTCTGGGGCACCTCGGCGATGCGCACCCAGGGCGACGACATCGCCGAGATCCTGGCGCTGCTGGGCTGCCGGCCGGTCTGGGACGACGCGTCGCGGCGGGTGACGGGCTTCGAGATCGTGCCCGCGCAGGAGCTGGGACGGCCGCGCATCGATGTGACGGTGCGGATCTCGGGCTTCTTCCGGGACGCCTTCCCGCATGTGGTGGGGCTCATCGACGACGCGGTGCGGGCGGTCGCGGAGCTGGACGAACCGGCCGAGGCCAACTACGTACGGGCGCACGCGGACGAGGACACGGCCGAGCACGGGGACCGGCGGCGGGCCACGGCGCGGATCTTCGGCTCGAAGCCGGGGGCGTACGGTGCGGGGCTGCTGCCGCTGATCGACGCGCGGAACTGGCGCTCGGACGCCGACCTCGCCGAGGTGTATGCGGTGTGGGGCGGCTATGCGTACGGCCGCGGGCTCGAAGGGCGGGCGGCGCGCGGGGACATGGAGACGGCGTTCCGGCGGATCGCGGTCGCCGCGAAGAACGTCGACACGCGCGAGCACGATCTGGTCGACGCGGACGACTACTTCCAGTACCACGGCGGGATGGTCGCCATGGTGCGGCATCTGACGGGTGAGTCGCCCGAGGCGTATGTGGGTGACTCGGCGGTGCCGGACCAGGTGAAGACGCGCACCCTGGGCGAGGAGACGCACCGGGTGTTCCGGGCGCGGGTGGTCAATCCGCGGTGGATGGCGGCGATGCGGCGGCACGGGTACAAGGGCGCGTTCGAGATGGCCGCGACGGTGGACTACCTGTTCGGGTACGACGCGACTGCGGGCGTCGTCGACGACTGGATGTACGAGAAGTTGTCGGCGGAGTACGTCTTCGACCCGGAGAACCGGGAGTTCATGCAGAAGTCCAACCCCTGGGCGCTGCGCGGGATCACGGAGCGGCTGCTGGAAGCGGCAGAGCGCGGGCTGTGGGCGGAGCCGGACGGGGAGACGCTGGAGCGGCTTCGGCAGACGTACCTGGAGCTCGAGGGCGATCTGGAGGGGGACGCGTGAAGGTCTTCGACTGGGGCTCCGCCCCAGACTCTCCTGCTACGCCCTGCGGGCGTGGGGGGACCCCCACGCCTCAAACGCCGGCAGGGCTGGTTATCACGATCGAGGAGGCCGAATGAGCACCCCATACCCCTTCACCGCGATCGTCGGCATGGACGACCTGCGGCTCGGGCTGCTGCTGAACGCCGTCTCGCCCGCCGTGGGCGGTGTGCTCGTACGGGGCGAGAAGGGCACCGCCAAGTCGACCGCCGTACGGGCCCTTTCCGCCCTCCTGCCGGAGGTGCCGGTCGTCTCCGGGTGCCGGTTCTCCTGCGACCCCGCGGCGCCCGACCCGGCGTGCCCCGACGGTCCGCACGAGGCCGGTGGCGGTGTGGCGCGGGCCGCGCGGATGGTCGAGCTGCCCGTCGGGGCGTCCGAGGACCGGCTCGTCGGGGCCCTCGACATCGAGCGGGCGCTGGCCGAGGGCGTCAAAGCCTTCGAGCCGGGGCTGCTCGCGGACGCGCACCGCGGGATTCTCTACGTCGACGAGGTCAACCTGCTGCACGACCACCTGGTGGACCTACTGCTGGACGCGGCCGCCATGGGCGCCTCGTACGTCGAGCGTGAAGGCGTCTCCGTACGGCATGCCGCCCGTTTTCTGCTCGTGGGGACCATGAACCCCGAAGAGGGCGAGCTGCGGCCGCAGTTGCTGGACCGCTTCGGGCTCACCGTCGAGGTGGCGGCGTCGCGCGAGCCCGATCAGCGGGTGGAGGTCGTACGGCGCAGGCTCGCGTACGACGACGATCCGGCCGGGTTCGCCGCCCGGTGGGCGGACGATGAGACGGCCCTGCGGTCGCGGATCACCGCCGCGCGCGCCCTGCTGCCCGAAGTACGGCTCGGCGACGGCGCGTTGCGGCAGATCGCCGCGACCTGCGCGGCCTTCGAGGTGGACGGTATGCGCGCCGACATCGTGATGGCGCGGACCGCGACGGCGCTGGCCGCGTGGGCGGGGCGTACGGACGTACTGGCCGAGGATGTTCGGCAGGCCGCTCTGCTGGCGCTCCCCCACCGGCGGCGGCGCAATCCCTTCGACGCGCCCGGTCTGGACGAGGACAAACTCGACGACACGCTGGAGGAGTTCAGCGACGAGGAGGACGATCCGGATCCCGACGGTCCGGGTGGCGGTGGCCGCCCGCCGCAGGACGGGCCCGACGTGCCGCCGCAGGGCGATGCGGGCCAGGGCGACACGCCCGCGCAGCCGCAGGAGGCCGAGGGCGGGGAGCCGCAGGGCGCGGGCGGCGGTGAGCAGCAGCCCGTACGGGCCGCGGAGCCGTTCCGTACGAAAGTGCTGAGCGTGCCCGGCCTCGGGGAGGGCGCGACGGGGCGCAGGTCCCGTGCGCGGACCGAACACGGGCGTACGACGGGGGCGCGGCGGCCCCGAGGGGCGCTCACCAAGCTGCACTTGGCGGCGACCGTGCAGGCCGCGGCCCCGCATCAACGAGCACGCGGGCGCAGCGGCCGGGGCCTGGTGGTGCGGCGTGACGATCTGCGGCAGGCGACCCGGGAGGGGCGCGAGGGGAACCTCGTGCTGTTCGTCGTCGACGCGTCGGGGTCGATGGCGGCCAGGCAGCGGATGGGCGCGGTCAAGGGCGCGGTGCTTTCGCTGCTGCTCGACGCCTACCAGCGGCGCGACAAGGTCGGCCTGATCACCTTCCGGGGGAAGGACGCGGAGTTGGCGCTGCCGCCGACGTCGTCGGTGGACGCGGCCGCCGCGCGTCTGGAGACGCTGCCGACCGGTGGCCGTACGCCCCTGGCGGCCGGACTGCTGCGGGCGCACGACGTACTGCGCGTGGAGCGGCTGCGCGATCCGTCCCGCCGGCCGCTGCTGGTCGTGGTGACGGACGGCCGCGCGACGGGCGGGGTCGATCCGGTCGCGCTGGCGGCGCGGGCCGCGCGGCTGCACGCCGCGGAGGGCACGGCCGCGATCGTCGTGGACTGCGAGTCCGGGCCGGTTCGCCTCGGTCTCGCCGGCACGCTCGCGGGCGATCTCGGCGGCGCGGCCGTCACACTCGACGAGCTGCGGGCCGATTCCATCGCCGGGCTCGTCCGCGACGTACAAGGATCTAGGAGGGCAGCCTGATGCCACAGGGACAGCCGGCCGTCGTGCCGGACGACGGACTCACCACGCGTCAGCGCCGTAACCGCCCGCTCGTCGTCGTGCATACGGGCATCGGCAAAGGGAAGTCGACGGCCGCCTTCGGGCTCGCGCTGCGCGCCTGGAACCAGGGGTGGCCGATCGGGGTGTTCCAGTTCGTGAAGTCCGCGAAGTGGAAGGTCGGCGAGGAAAACGCACTGAAGGTCCTCGGCGCCTCCGGCGAGGGCGGCCCGGTCGCCTGGCACAAGATGGGCGAGGGCTGGTCGTGGGTCCAGCGCGACAGGCAGCTCAGCAACGAGGACGCGGCGCGCGAGGGCTGGGAGCAGGTCAAGCGCGACCTGGCGGCCCAGACGTACCAGCTGTATGTGCTGGACGAGTTCGCGTATCCCATGCACTGGGGGTGGGTGGACACCGCCGAGGTGATCGACGTACTGCGCAGCCGGCCCGGCACCCAGCATGTGGTCATCACCGGCCGCAACGCTCCGGCGGAGCTTGTCGACTTCGCCGATCTGGTGACCGACATGTCGAAGGTGAAGCACCCGATGGACGCCGGTCAGAAGGGGCAGCGGGGCATCGAGTGGTAGCACGTCTCGTCATCGCCGCGCCGTCGTCCGGCAGCGGCAAGACCACCGTCGCGACGGGCCTGATGGCGGCCTTCGTCGCGGCGGGACTTTCCGTGTCCCCGCACAAGGTCGGCCCGGACTACATCGACCCGGGCTACCACTGTCTCGCGACGGGCCGCCCGGGGCGGAACCTGGACGCGTATCTGTGCGGTACGGAGCTGATGGCACCGCTGTTCGCGCACGGCGCGGCGGGGTGCGACCTGGCGGTGGTCGAGGGCGTGATGGGGCTGTACGACGGCGCGGCGGGGGCGGGTGAACTGGCGTCCACGGCACAGGTGGCGAAGCTGCTGCGGGCGCCGGTCGTGCTGGTGGTGGACGCGTCGTCGCAGTCGCGGTCGGTGGCGGCGCTGGTGCACGGGTTCGCGTCGTGGGATCCGCAGGTGCGGATCGGGGGCGTGATCCTGAACAAGGTCGGGTCGGACCGGCACGAGGAACTGCTGCGGGAGGCGCTGGAGGAGGGCGGCGTGCCGGTGCTGGGGGTGCTGCGGCGTGCTCCCGCGGTCTCGACACCGTCGCGCCATCTGGGCCTGGTGCCGGTCGCCGAGCGGCGGGGGGACGCGGTGGACGCGGTGGCGGCGATGGCCGAACAGGTTCGGCGGGGCTGTGACTTGGAGGGGTTGCTGGGGTTGGCTCGGTCGGCTCCGCGGCTGGATGGGGCGGCGTGGGACGCGGAGGCCGCCTGCGGCGAGCCAGTCCCCACCCCGCCCCTTCCCGAACTGGGGGCAAGCCCCCAGACCCCCGAACGCGCTTCGCGCGTGTCCTCAAACGCCGGACGGGCTGAAGTTCAGCCCCTCCGGCGTTTGAGGAGCGGGGTCCGGGGCGGAGCCCCGGTTCGGGAAGGGGCAGGGTGGGGAACAAGCCCCGCGCAGCGGCCCCTCGTCGCCGTCGCCGGCGGGCCCGCGTTCACGTTCTCGTACACCGAGCACGCCGAACTCCTCGCCGCCGCCGGCGCCGACGTCGTCACCTTCGACCCCCTCCGGGACGAGCAACTGCCCGACGGGACGACGGGACTGGTCATCGGCGGCGGATTCCCCGAGGTGTACGCCCCCGAGCTGTCCGCCAACGAGCCGCTGCGCAAGGCCGTCGCCGAGCTGGCGCACTCCGGCGCGCCCGTCGCCGCCGAGTGCGCCGGGCTGCTCTATCTCGCGCGGTCGCTGGACGGGCAGCCGATGTGCGGGGTGCTGGACGCCGAGGCGCGGATGGCGGACCGGCTGACGCTCGGCTACCGCGAGGCCGTCGCGGTGAGCGACAGCGCGCTCGCCGCGGCCGGGGCACGGATGCGCGGGCACGAGTTCCACCGGACCGTCGTCGAGCCGGCCGCGGGAGCCACCCCCGCCTGGGGGATGCACCGGCCCGAGCGCCGCGTCGAGGGGTTCGTCCAGCAGGGCGTGCATGCGAGCTATCTGCATACGCATTGGGCTTCCGAGCCCGGCACGGCCCGCCGATTCGTTGAGAGGTGTACGCGATGAGCAGGTTGATCGGGGTCGGAGTGGGGCCCGGTGACCCGGAGTTGGTGACCGTGAAGGGCGTACGGGCCCTTCAGGAGGCCGATGTCGTCGTCGTGCCCGTGATGGCCGCGTCGGACGGAGAAGACGGCGGCGAGCCGGGACGAGCCGAGGCGACCGTCCTGCACTACGTCGGCGCCGAGAAGGTCGTACGGGTCGTCTTCGCGCTCAACGAGCGCACCGACCGCGCCCGGCGCGAGGCCGCCTGGGACGCCGCCGGCGAGTCCGTCGCCGCGCTGCTGCGCGACCGCGGCACCGTCGCCTTTGCGACCATCGGCGACCCCAACGTGTATTCCACGTTCACCTATCTCGCCGAGACCATCGGGGGACTCGTGCCGGACGTCGTCGTCGAGACCGTGCCCGGCATCACCGCGATGCAGGATCTCGCGGCCCGCAGCGGCGCGGTCCTCACCGAGGGCACCGAGCCGCTGACGCTGGTGCCGGTGACCGCCGGGGCCGCCGTGCTCAAGGACGCTCTGGAGGGGCCCGGGACGGTCGTCGCCTACAAGTTCGGGCGGCTCGCGGCGGAGGTGGCGACCGCGCTGCGGGAGACGGGGCGTACCGAGGGCGCGGTGTGGGGGTCGGCGCTCGGGCTGCCCGAGGAGTCGATCCGGCCGGCGGCGGAGCTGGCCGAGGGCCCGTTGCCGTATCTGTCGACGCTGATCGCGCCCGCGCCGCGCGGCGGCGGCCGCGGGGGCAAGCTGTGAGCTCCTCACTCGGCGAGGCCCACCACCAGCCAGATGAAGCCCACTCCCCCGGCCGTGCAGAGCAGGGTGGAGCGGGCGGGGTGGGAATGATGCGCCTCGGGGAGGATCTCGGCCGCGGCGAGATAGAGCAGGGCGCCGCCGAAGAACCCGAGATAGCCGCCGAGGAGTCCGGCCGGCAGTGTGAACAGCAGAGTGGACGCCGCGCCGACGACGGGAGCGAGCGCGTCGGCGACGAGCATCGCGATCGCCCTGTCGCGGGAGTTCCCGTACAGGCTGGTGATCGTGTACGTGTTGAAGCCGTCGGCGAAGTCGTGGGCGATGACGGCGAGCGCCACGGTCGCGCCCATGCCCGCGCCCACCTGGAAGGCCGCGCCGATCGCGATGCCGTCCATCAGGCTGTGGCCGACCATCGCCGCGGCCGCCGTCAGACCCACCTGCGGAACGGACTTCTCGTGCGCGCCGTGTGCGGCCCGCCTGACGGCCAGCAGCCGTTCGGCCATGTGCGCGGCGAGGAATCCGCCGACGAACAGCAGCAGTGCCTGCGGCACTCCGAACACCTCGTCGCCCGCCGCCCGAAGTGCCTCGGGCAGCAGGTCGAGGCCGACCACACCGAGCATCAGCCCGCCGGCCAGGCCCAGCACGAGGTGGCGGCGGTCAGTGACGCGCGCAGCCGTCCAGCCGCCGAACAGCGTCATCAGGAACGCGCCGAGCGCGACGAACACCGCCATGCGCCTTTGCTAGCGGATTGACCGGCCTCGCGGCACAACGAAGATCGAGATCCACCCGAATGACACGAACGACACGTAAGCCACGAACCATCCGAGAGGACCACTGCTGATGGCCGATGCCGCCACCCACGGCAAGGTGACCTTCGTCGGCGCCGGCCCGGGCGCCGCCGATCTGCTGACGTTCCGGGCCGCGCGGGCGATCGCCGACGCCGACATCGTCATCTGGGCGGCGAGCCTGGTGCAGGCGGACGTCCTCGACCACGCACGCGAGGGCGCCGAGATCCTCGACTCGGCGGCGATGTCGCTCGAGGACGTCGTCGCGGTGTACGAGCGGGCACACGACGAGGACCTGAAGGTGGCCCGTATTCACTCCGGCGACCCCGCCCTGTGGGGCGGCACCCAGGAACAGCTCGACCGGTGCGTGGAGTTGGGACTGGCCGTGGAGATCGTGCCGGGCGTCTCGTCGTTCTCGGCGGTCGCGGCGATCGCGCAGCGCGAGCTGACGATCCCGGAGGTCGCGCAGTCCGTGATCCTGACCCGGCTCGGCGGCGGCAAGACGCCGATGCCGCCGGGCGAGGAGGTGCGGGAGTTCGCGCGGCACGGCACGACGATGGCTCTGTTCCTGTCCGCGGCCCGCTCGGGCCAGTTGACGCAGGAGCTGCTGGAGGGCGGCTATCCGACGAGTACGCCGGTGGTCGTGGCGTACCAGGCGACCTGGCCGGAGGAGCTGATCCTGCGCTGCACGATCGGCACTCTGGAGGAGACCGTCAAGGAGCACAAGCTCTGGAAGCACACGCTGTTCCTGGTGGGGCCGGCGCTGGCGGCTTCCGGGACGCGTTCACACCTCTACCACCCAGGGCACTTCCACGGCTTCCGGAAGGCCGACCCGGCCGCCCGCAAGGCGCTGCGCGCACAGGGCGCGAACGAAGGAGCAATCGAAGGAGCGACGCAGAAGTGATCGGCCTGATCTCAGCGACGGCGGCGGGCGCGGCCGCCCGTGACCGGCTGGCGGCGGCGTGGCCCGGCCGCACGAAGGTGTACGAAGGGCCGGTGCGCGAGAGCGTCGAGCGGGCCTTCGCGGAGTGCGAGCAGCTGGTCTGCTTCCTGGCGACGGGTGCGGTCGTACGGATCGTCGCCCCGCTGCTGGCGGGCAAGTCCGCGGACCCGGGCGTGGTGTGTGTGGACGAGGGGCACCGGTACGCGGTGTCCCTGCTGGGCGGCCACGGCGGCGGCGCGAATGCCCTCGCGGCGGCGGTGGGTGACGTTCTCGGCGCGGAGCCGGTCGTCACGACGGCGACGGACGCGGCCGGGATCCCGGGCCTGGACACGCTGGGCTGGCCGGTCGAGGGCGCGGTCGCGGCCGTGACGCGGGCGGTGCTCGACGGCGACCCGGTGGCGCTGCGGGCGGACGCGGTGTGGCCGCTGCCGCCGCTGCCGGGGAATGTGGCGGCGGGGAACGAGGGCGCTGCCGCCGCTCTGCGTGTCACGGACCGGGTCGTCGAAACCGGCCCGCACGACGCCGTGTTGCGGCCGCCGTCGCTGGTCGTCGGGGTCGGTGCGTCCAAGGGCGCTCCCGTCGACGAGATCCTCTCGCTGGTCGAGGCGGCGCTGCGCGAGGCGGGGTTGTCGGTGCGATGCGTCGCGGAGCTGGCGACCGTGGACGCGAAGGCGGACGAGCCGGGCATCGTCGGGGCCGCTCAGCGGCTCGGCGTGCCCCTGGTGACGCATGCCGCCGAGCGGCTCGCCGAGATCGCCGTGCCGAACCCGTCGGGCGCGCCGCTCGCCGCGGTGGGCACGCCGTCCGTCGCCGAGGCCTCCGCGCTCGCGGGCGGGGGTGAACTCCTGGTCCCCAAGCGGAAGTCGAGCCCCGAGGGGCGGGCCGCGATGGCGACCTGCGCGGTCGTGCGCAAGGCGCCGCGCGGCCGGCTGGCCGTGGTCGGCCTCGGGCCCGGGGCCCGCGATCTGGTCACCCCTCGCGCGACGGAGGAGCTGCGGCGCGCGTCCGTACTGGTCGGGCTCGATCAGTACGTCGACCAGATCCGCGACCTGCTCAGGCCCGGCACCCGGGTCATCGAGTCCGGCCTCGGCGCGGAGGAGGAGCGGGCCCGTACGGCTGTCGCCGAGGCCCGCGCCGGACATGCGGTCGCGCTGATCGGCAGCGGTGACGCGGGCGTGTACGCGATGGCCTCCCCCGCGCTCGCAGAGGCGTCCGACGACATCGACGTGGTGGGAGTTCCGGGCGTGACCGCGGCGCTGGCCGCCGCCGCGATCCTGGGCGCGCCGCTCGGGCACGACCATGTCTCGATCAGCCTGTCCGATCTGCACACGCCGTGGGAGGTCATCGAGCGCCGGGTGCGGGCCGCCGCGGAGGCGGACATCATCGTGACCTTCTACAACCCGCGCAGCCGGGGCCGCGACTGGCAGCTCCCGAAGGCGCTGTCGATCCTCGCCGAACACCGGGAGCGGCGGACGCCGGTGGGCGTCGTACGCAACGCGTCCCGGCCGGACGAATCCAGCCGCCTGACGACACTCGCCGGACTGGATCCGGCGACGGTGGACATGATGACGGTCGTGACGGTCGGCAACACGGCCACGCGCGAGATCGCGGGCCGCATGGTGACCCCGCGCGGCTACCGGTGGCAGTCATGACGCCGCCCCGCCGGCCACGCGGGCGCACCTCGCCGCGTCCCGCACCGACGCCGTACCCCCAGCCACGCACCGCGCAGCACCACTAGCCCCGCCGCACCGCGCAGCACCCCCAGCCCCGCCGCATCCCCGCCGCAAGCTCAACCGCACCACCCCCACCTCAAGGAGAACGCGTGACCACCCCGCCCGCACTGCTCATCGCCGGCCACGGCACCCGTGACGAAGCCGGGGCCGAGGCCTTCCGGGACTTCGTACGGGAGCTGGGGCGGCGCCATCCCGAACTCCCCGTCGGGGGCGGCTTCATCGAACTGTCCCCGCCGCCCCTCGGCGAAGCCGTCGCCGAGCTGGTGGAGCGCGGCGTGCAGCGCTTCGCCGCGGTGCCGCTGATGCTGGTGTCCGCCGGGCACGCCAAGGGCGACATCCCGGCCGCGCTGGCGCGCGAACGGGAGCGGCACCCGGGGATCTCGTACACCTACGGCCGTCCTCTCGGCCCGCATCCCGCGCTGCTGCGCGTCCTGGAGCGACGGCTCGACGAAGCGCTGGGCTCCGTCTCCCGTACGCCCGCGGACCGGGCCGATGTGACCGTGCTGCTGGTGGGCCGCGGTTCGACCGACCCGGACGCCAACGCCGAGGTGCACAAGGCGGCCAGGCTGCTGTGGGAGGGGCGCGGTTACGCGGGCGTGGAGACGGCGTTCGTGTCGCTCGCCGCCCCCGATGTGCCGAGCGGACTGGACCGGTGCGTCAAGCTGGGGGCGCGCCGGATCGTGGTACTGCCGTACTTCCTGTTCACCGGGATCCTGCCGGACCGGGTGCTTCAGCAGACGCAGGGCTGGTCTGAGGCGCACCCCGAGGTGGAGGTCGTTTCCGCCGATGTGATCGGCCCGACCGAGGAGTTGCTCGACCTGGTGATGGAGCGCTACCGCGAGGCCGTCGCCGGCGACATCCGGATGAACTGCGACACCTGCGTGTACCGGATCGCGCTGCCGGGCTTCGAGGACAAGGTGGGCCTTCCGCAGCAGCCGCACTTCCACCCGGACGACGACGGGCAGCACCACGATCACGGGCACGGAAGCGCCCATCACCACCACGGCAGCCATGCGCACTCACACTGACGCACACGACCTGCGGCACCACGGTGACGCGGAGGTGCGCGACGCCGATCTCACCGACCTCGCGGTCAATGTCCGCACCGGGACTCCCCCGGCCTGGCTCCGGGAGCGCATAGCCGGCTCGCTGACCGGCCTTGCCGCGTATCCGGACGGGCGGGCGGCGAGGGCGGCGGTCGCGCAGCGGCACGGTCTGCCGGTGGAGCGGGTACTGCTGACGGCGGGGGCCGCGGAGGCGTTCGTGCTGCTCGCCCGCGCGCTGACGATACGTCACCCGCTGGTGGTGCACCCGCAGTTCACCGAGCCGGAGGCGGCGCTACGGGACGCGGGGCACGAGGTGACGCGGCTGCTGCTGCGGGAGCAGAACGGCTTCCGGCTCGATCCGGCTGCCGTACCCGACGCGGCGGACCTGGTGATGATCGGCAATCCGACCAACCCCACGTCCGTACTGCATCCGGCAGCCGACATCGCCGGACTGGCCCGCCCGGGGCGGCTGCTGGTGGTGGACGAGGCTTTCATGGACGCGGTGCCGGACGAGCCCGAGGCGCTGGCGGGCCGGACCGATGTGCCGGGCCTGGTGGTGCTACGCAGCCTGACCAAGACCTGGGGTCTGGCCGGCCTGCGTATCGGCTATGTGCTGGCCGAGCCGGAGACCGTCGAGGCACTGGAGCGGGCCCAGCCGCTGTGGCCGGTGTCGACGCCCGCGCTGGCCGCGGCCGAGGCGTGCATGCAGCCCGCCGCGCTCAAGGAGGCCGAGCAGGGGGCCCGTCTGATGGCGACGGAGCGGGCCCATCTGCTGGCGGGTCTTGCGGAGTTCGAGGAGGTACGGGTGGTTGCGGCGGCCGAGGCCGCGTTCGTTCTCGTACACGTGAGGCGCGGCGCCGAGGTGCGGGAGCGGCTGCGCCGTCTGGGCTTCGCGGCCCGCAGAGGCGACACGTTCCCGGGTCTCGGTCCCGGCTGGCTGCGGCTGGCAGTACGCGACCGGGTGACGACCAACCGCTTTCTGCAGGCGCTCGACCAGGCGCTGATGATGGTGGGCGACTAGCGCCAGTCGAACGCCGGACAGGCCGACATAGCAGCCCGTCCGGCGTTCGAGGACCGGGGTCCGGGGCCGAGCCCCGACGCGGGGTCCGGGGCGCAGCCCCGGGTCAGTCCCGGGCGCGGAGGCGGACCAGCAGCAGCGCGCCTCCCCCGAGCGCGAGCAGCATCGCCGCCCCGCCCGCGATGTACGTCGTGGTGGCGCTGCCGCCGGTCTCCGCGAGGTTCTCCTCGGCGGGAGCGGGATTCTCACCGGACTGGGCCTGCACGCCGTCGCCCGGCCCGGCGGACGGCTCCTGCGTGGTGGACGGCTGCTGCCTGGCGGTGGCGGCGGCCTCGGGCGCCTCGCACTTCGCCTCGGCGAGGGTGACCACTCCGGTCACCTCTGCGACGTTCAGCTTGAGAGGGTTGACCGAGACCTTGAGCTCCAGCGCGGTGGCGGCGGCCGTCCGGGACGTGGTGTGCGTCTTCGACAGATCGAGCGTCACCTCGCCGACGCCGGGCACTTCGACCCGGGTGGTGCCCGCGGTGGAAAGCGTGACCTTCTTGCCGAGCACGGTCACATGGCCGAGCAGATTCGACTCGGCGACCGGCTGCTCGCCCGCCTCGCAGACGGCCTTCGACGTGACCTTCTCGACCTCGATCAGGGAGAGCAGCGGCAGCCCTGGCACATGCACCCGGGCGCGCACGAGGTTGGTGTACCCCTCGGCCCTGCGCTTGTCGACGGTCGCCTTCGCGGTGGCCACGTCCGCGCGCAGCACCTGGAAGGGCTTGCCCTGGTCGACCCCGTCCAACTGCACGGTCAGCGCGGTCTTCTCGGCACTCGCCGGGGCCTGCACCTCGTTGAGCGTGGCCTTGAGCGGGACGTCGACGGTCTTGCTGAGCAAGGAGACGTCGAGACCGGTACGGAGGACGACCGCACTCGCCCGACCCTCGCCGCCCCCGGTGGCGTGCGCCGGGGCGGCGAGAGCCACGGGGCCGGCGACCAGCGCGGCGGCAGCCGTGACGGCAGCGCAGCGGCGGGCGGCGGGCATGCGGAAGGTGTTGCTGTTCAAGGTGGTGGAACCCCCACAAGAGACACGGCGTCGCGGCCGCACCACGGGGACGCGTGGGCGGCGGCGACCAAGACACCGGAATCCTTCCGCACTGAGAGTGAACTGACGGACACCTGGCGCGAGTTCACCCCAAAGTGCGGTTTCCGTGCCCATATTCGATTCTCGAGGTACGGATGTTCCCCTGGGCCGCGCGTGTCACGGCGACAGGGTGGTGGGGCGGGGGGGCCCCCCGGGGGGGGGGCGGGGGGGGGGGGCGGGCGCCCCGGCGGCGGTGACCGTCAGCCGAGCCCCCTGCCGTACAGGAGCACCCGCCGCGGGCCCGCCCGCGCGCG
>NZ_JBIAPW010000013.1:0-150397 GCF_042888505.1 Streptomyces sp. NPDC002870 | reverse complement strand
CCCAATGGGGGGGTGGGGGCCCCTTTTTGTTTGGGGGGGGGGGGGGCGGGCCCGGGGGGGGGGGGGGCCCGGGGCGGGGGGGGGGGGGGCGGGGCCCCCGGGGGGGGGGGGGGGGGGCCCCCCGGCGCACCAGGCGTGCATCAACGAACGTTTCCGGCCAGGAGTCACGCTCGGTCGACGCGGCGGCGGTGTCCGTCAGCCGATCACCCTGCCGTTCAGGATCACCCGCCGCGGCCCCGCCAGCGCGCGGACGTCGGCCCGCGGATCCTCGTCGTACACCACCAGATCCGCCGGAGCGCCTTCCTCGAGCACCGGGCGGCCCAGCCACTGACGCGCTCCCCAGGTTGTCGCCGACAGGGCCTGCAGCGGCGGGATGCCGGCCTTCACCAGCTCGGCCACCTCGGCCGCCACCAGGCCGTGCGCCAGCGAGCCGCCCGCGTCCGTGCCGACGAAGACGGGCACCCCCGAGTCGTACGCCGCGCGCACCGTGTCGTAGCGGCGCTGGTACAGCCGCCGCATATGGGCGGACCAGACGGGGAACCTGGACTCGCCGCCCGCCGCGAGGTCCGGGAACGTGGCGATGTTGACCAGCGTCGGCACGATGGCGACGCCCCGCTCCGCGAACAGCGGGATGGTGTCCTCGGTGAGCCCGGTGGCGTGCTCGACGCAGTCGATGCCCGCTTCGACCAGGTCCCTCAGTGCCGCCTCTGCGAAGCAGTGGGCGGTCACCCGCACGCCCAGCCGGTGCGCCTCGGCGATCGCCGCCTCAACCGCTCCGCGCGGCCAGCAGGCGGTCAGGTCTCCGGCGTCCCGGTCGATCCAGTCGCCGACGAGCTTGACCCAGCCGTCGCCTCGCCGGGCTTCCTGGGCGACGTAGGCGACGAGGTCCTCGGGCTCGATCTCATGGGCGAAATTGCGGATGTAGCGGCGGGTGCGCGCGATGTGACGGCCCGCCCTGATGATCTTCGGAAGGTCCGGCCGGTCGTCGATCCAGCGGGTGTCGGACGGTGATCCCGCGTCGCGGATGAGCAGCGTGCCCGCGTCCCGGTCGGTGAGGGCCTGCTTCTCACTGGTCGCCTCGTCGACCGCGCCATGGTGGTCGAGCCCGACATGGCAGTGCGCGTCGACCAGGCCGGGAAGCGCCCAGCCCTGCACAGTGACGACCTCGGCCCGGGGCCGGTCGTAGGTGATCCGGCCGTCCACCACCCACAGTTCGTCCCGTGCCTCCTCGGGCCCGACGAGCACCCGCCCCTTCACATGCAGCACTGTGTGATCGCTCATATCGAGCACTGTACGAGGCGCCGCGGAGGCGGACCGCCGGGCGGTCACCGGGGCCTGCCGGTGACGGTGAACAGCATTTCTCCTGGTATCAAAGTCGGCGTGAATTAAAAATGCGGGAAGCTGCTTTATTCCAGGCAGCTTCCCATATCCTCCTGCCCCCGATCCGCGTTCCTAAACGCCAAGGTTTCGCTAAGGTTCGAACGGCGTAATTCGGACGGGTCTCGCTGCTGTTACGGATATGTGACCGACCCCACAACACGTCCTTTTCGTCCCTTATTTTCGGGACAAATACCCTGAAAACAGCGGGGTGCAGCACTAGCGCCCGCGCCCGCGCGATAACACAAAGGGGCGCTCCACCCAACCCCTTCCCTCAATGCATTTTCAGAATTAGCTCGGTAAATTGCATCGACATGACCGCCGCACAAGAAGACCTTGTACGAGCCAACCCCCAGAGCGAATTCCCGGAGATCGACACCCCCCGAGTGGAGGACGGAGCCGCGATCTGGCGCATCGCCCGCGACTCCGAGGTCCTCGACCTCAACTCCTCGTACAGCTATCTGCTGTGGTGTCGCGACTTCGCAGCCACCTCGCTGGTGGCCCGCGGCCGTGACGGCGAGCCGATCGCCTTCGTCACCGGCTATGTGCGCCCCGACCGCCCGGAGGCCCTGGTCGTCTGGCAGGTCGCCGTCGACCAGGTGCACCGCGGCCAAAGACTCGCCGGCGCGCTGCTCGACGCACTGACCACGAAGGTCACCTACGAGCGCGGGGTGCGCGAGATCGAGACGACCATCACCCCGGACAACACCGCGTCCGACCGGCTGTTCACCTCGTACGCCGAGCGCCATGGCGCGCCACTCGCGCGTGAAGTCCTGTTCGACGGCGGACTGTTCCCCGAGGGAACACACCAGCCGGAAGTGCTGTACCGCATCGGCCCCTTCTCCGCCTGACCCCCCACATCTGGAGACTTGCTGTGACCATCACCCCGCCCGCCCTGAGTGTCTTCGAGACCCTGGAGTCGGAGGTGCGCAGCTACTGCCGCGGTTGGCCCGCTGTGTTCGACCGTGCGCAGGGCAGCTACCTCCACGACGAGGACGGCCACACCTACCTCGACTTCTTCGCCGGAGCCGGATCGCTCAACTACGGACACAACAACCCGGTTCTGAAACGCGCCCTGATCGACTACATCGAGCGCGACGGCATCACGCACGGCCTGGACATGGCCACCACGGCCAAGCGCGCGTTCCTGGAGTCGTTCCAGAACGTGATCCTGCGGCCGCGCGACCTTCCGTACAAGGTCATGTTCCCGGGCCCGACCGGCACCAACGCTGTCGAGTCGGCGCTCAAGCTGGCCCGCAAGGTGAAGGGGCGCGAGTCCGTCGTCTCGTTCACCAACGCCTTCCACGGCATGTCGCTCGGCGCGCTCGCCGTCACCGGCAACGCATTCAAGCGCGCCGGCGCCGGCATACCGCTGGTGCACGGCACACCGATGCCGTTCGACAACTACTTCGACGGCCAGGTCCCCGACTTCCTCTGGTTCGAGCGCCTCCTGGAGGACCAGGGCTCCGGGCTCAACAAGCCGGCCGCCGTGATAGTCGAGACCGTGCAGGGCGAGGGCGGCATCAATGTGGCCCGCGCCGAGTGGCTGCGCGCGCTCCAGGAGCTGTGCCACCGCCAGGACATGCTGCTGATCGTCGACGACATCCAGATGGGCTGCGGCCGCACCGGCGGCTTCTTCTCCTTCGAGGAGGCGGGCATCACGCCGGACATCGTCACTCTGTCGAAGTCGATCAGCGGCTACGGAATGCCCATGTCGCTCTGCCTGTTCAAGCCGGAGCTGGACATCTGGGAGCCGGGCGAGCACAACGGCACGTTCCGCGGCAACAACCCCGCCTTCGTCACCGCCGCCGCCGCGCTCGACACCTACTGGGCCGACGGCCAGATGGAGAAGCAGACCCTCGCGCGCGGCGAGCAGGTCGAGCAGGCGCTGCTGGCCATCGTCGCCGAGAGCGGCGAGCCGGGCGTGAGCTTCCGGGGCCGCGGTCTGGTGTGGGGCCTGGAGTTCGAGGACAAGCCGCGCGCCTCGGCGATCTGCGCCCGCGCCTTCGAGCTGGGGCTGCTCCTCGAGACGTCCGGCCCGGAGAGCGAGGTGGTCAAACTGCTGCCCGCGCTCACCATCTCCCCCGAGGAGCTGGACGAGGGTCTGCGCATCCTGGCCCGCTCCGTCCGCGAGACGGCCTGACACCCCGTACGAACCCCTGCGGGAACCGGCAGAAACCCCGCAGGAAGAAGAAAGGCAACAACTCACCGTGATTGTCCGATCGTTCAGGGACATCGAGAACACCGACCGCCATGTGAAGGCGGCGTCCGGGACCTGGGAGAGCAAGCGCATCGTGCTCGCCAAGGAGAAGGTCGGCTTCTCGCTCCACGAGACCGTGCTTTACGCGGGCACGGAGACGTCGATGTGGTACGCGAACCACATCGAGGCGGTGCTCTGTGTGGAGGGCGAGGCCGAGCTCACCAACGACGAGACCGGCGAGACGCACTGGATCGAGCCCGGCACGATGTATCTGCTGGACGGCCACGAGCGCCACACCATGCGCCCCAAGACCGATTTCCGCTGTGTCTGCGTCTTCAACCCGCCCGTCACCGGACGGGAGGACCACGACGAGAACGGCGTCTATCCGCTGCTCACCGAGGAGGGCTGATCCATGACCACTGCCGCTGTACGCACCGACCTGTACCCGACTCGTGGCGTGAACGAGGTGACGACCCCGCGCCAGGACCCGGTCGTGTGGTCGGCGCCCGGTGCACCGGGGCCGATCGTCCCGTCCGGGCTGATGGAGTTCGAGCGGGACGGGTTCCTCACCGTCGACGAGCTGATCTCGCAGGACGAGGTCGCGCTCTACCGCGCCGAGCTGGACCGGCTGGTCGCCGATCCCGCCGTACGGGCCGACGAGCGCTCGATCATCGAGCCGAAGTCCCAGGACGTGCGCTCGGTCTTCGAGGTGCACAGGCTCAGCGAGGTCTTCGCCTCGCTGGTGCGTGACGAGCGGGTGGTGGGCAGAGCCCGGCAGATCCTCGGCTCGGACGTGTACGTCCACCAGTCCCGTATCAACGTGAAGCCGGGCTTCGGCGCCTCGGGCTTCTACTGGCACTCGGACTTCGAGACCTGGCACGCCGAGGACGGTCTGCCGAACATGCGCACCGTCTCGGTCTCGATCGCGCTGACCGAGAACCTGGACACCAACGGCGGGCTGATGATCATGCCCGGATCGCACAAGACGTTCCTGGGCTGCGCGGGCGAGACGCCGCAGGACAACTACAAGAAGTCGCTGCAGATGCAGGACGCGGGCACGCCCTCGGACGCGGCGCTGACGCGGTTCGCCGACCGGCACGGCATCCGGCTGTTCACCGGCAGGGCGGGGTCCGCGACCTGGTTCGACTGCAACTGCATGCACGGCTCCGGGGACAACATCACCCCGTACCCGCGCAGCAACGTCTTCATCGTCTTCAACAGCGTGGAGAACGCGGCGGTCAAGCCCTTCTCGGCGCCGGTGCCGAGGCCCTCGTTCATCGGGGCGCGGGACTTCACTCCGGTGCGCTAGCCGGTGTTTGTGTACGCAAGGGCGGGGCGCCCCTCTCCGGGAGGGGCGCCCCGCCCTTGCGTACAACTGCCTTACAGGGTCGGGTAGTCGATGTACCCCTTGTCGTCGCCGCCGAAGAACGAGGCCGTGTCCGGGGTGTTGTACGGGCCTTCGGTCTTGAGCCTGACGGGCAGGTCCGGGTTGGCCAGGAACAGCGCGCCGAAGGCGAGGATGTCCGCGATGCCGTCCTCGATGAGCCCCAGCGCCCGGTGGTCGGTCGGCCCCTCGGTCGCCGGGTTGAGGATGAACGTGCCGCTGAACTGCTTGCGCAGCGCGAGCGTCACGTCCCTGAGCCCCGGGTCCGTCTCGACGATGTGCAGATAGCCGAGGCCCAGCGGCTCCAGCTCCTGGACCAGCGCGGGGTAGACCTTCTCCGAGTCGGTCTCGGCGATGTCGTTGTACGGGTTGCCGGGAGAGATCCGCAGCCCGGTCCGCTCCGCACCGATCGCCGCGGCCACGGCCTTGGTCACCTCGACGGCGAAGCGGATGCGGTTCTCGACGGAACCGCCCCACTCGTCGGTGCGCAGGTTCGTGTTGGGGGCGAGGAACTGGTGGATGAGGTAGCCGTTGGCGCCGTGCAGCTCGACGCCGTCGAAACCGGCCTCGATGGCGTTGCGGGCCGCCTCAACGAACTCGCCGACGGTGGCGCGTACTTCGTCGCCGGACAGCTCGCGCGGGGCGATGAAGTCCTTGGGACCCTCGTGCGTGTAGAGCTGACCCGCGGCGGCGACGGCGGACGGGGCCACGCTCACCTGGCCGTCCGGGAACAGCACCGGGTGGCCGATGCGTCCGGCGTGCATGATCTGGGCGAAGATCTTCCCGCCCTCGGCGTGCACGGCGTCGGTGACCTTGCGCCAGGCGGCCACCTGCTCGGCGCTGTGCAGGCCCGGGGTGTTCGGGTAGCCCTGGCCGATGACCGAGGGCTGGATGCCCTCGGTGATGATCAGCCCTGCCGAGGCGCGCTGGCCGTAGTACTCCACGGTGGAGTCGGTGACCGTGAGGCCCTCGCCGTGCGCCCTGCTGCGGGTCATCGGCGCCATGGCGATCCGGTTGCCGAGCTGGGTGCCGGACAGGTCGATCGGGTCGAATGCGGTGGTCATGAAAGCTCCCCAGAATTTATGTGGTCGGCCAAGTAATCGCGACCGAGAGCTACTGTAGACCATTAATTGGCCGACCAAGATAAAATTTTCGGAGACACTGTCCACCAGACAGTCGCCACCCCTCCTGAGGAGGCCCGATGAAGCCCGAGACCGCGGCCGACCCCGTCTGTACCGAGCCGCTGCCGAGCTCCGCGCTCGGCGGGCCCGTCAGCCATGCCGTCTCCCGGGTCGCCCGGCTGCACCGCATGGCGGCGGGCAAGCTGCTCAGGGGAGCCGGCCTCTACCCGGGGCAGGAGTTCGTGATGATGCATCTGTGGGACGCGGGCCCTGTGCGCCAGGCGGAGCTGATCAAGGCGGTCGAGCTCGACCCCTCCACCGTGACGAAGATGCTCCAGCGTCTTGAGCAGGCCGGACACGTCCGCCGCTGCCCCGACCCGGGCGACAGGCGCGCGGTGCTCGTCGAGGCCACGAAGGAGAGCTGCGCATTGCACTCAGCGGTGGAGGCGGCATGGGCGAATCTGGAGGAGTACACGCTCGCCGGGCTCGACCCGGCCGAGCGCCGGGAGCTGACCCGGCTGCTCGGGAAGGTCGAGGAGAACCTCTGCGTCCAGACGGCGGACTGCCCCGGCCTTCGGGCGTAGGTCATGCTCGGGCCGGCCGCCGATGATCGCCGGCTCTGCGGCGAGGCTTTCGAGCGCCGCGCCGCTGGCATCCGGTCCGATGCCCTCAGACCCCGGTCAGGTCCAGCTCGCCGACGACCTGCGCGCGACCGGGGCCACGAACTCCTCCTGCTCAGGCCGCGCTTTCAACCGGCACTCGTCGAGAACGATGTCCGGTGTGACCTTGCCCAGGCGAAGTGACGAAGACATCCCCGACACCCCTATCGACAGCCTCCGGGACGGGCGGTTCCGCTCTTGTCGGCGAGGCGGTCCAGCACCCGTTCAACATCGGCTGCGGAGTTGTACAGATGGAACGCGGCCCGCAGGTTGCCCGCGCGATCGGACACGACGATCCCCACGCGGGCCAGTTCCGGCACGCGGTCCCCGAGCCCGGGTACCGCGACGATCGCCGAGTCGCCCGGGAGCGGCTCGTACCCCAGATCCGTAAGCCCCGCCCTGAACTGCCTGGCGAGCGCGGCGTCATGGGCGTGCACCGCCTCGATCCCGATCTCCTCCAACAGCGCCAGGGACTGTTCGGCCGCGTGGTAGGCGAGGTAGGACGGGGGCTCGTCGTAGCGGCGGGCCGAGCGTGCGAGCTCCTCGATCGGGCCGTACAGCTTCTCGGTCTCTGCGGCATAGGTGCCGGCGTGCAGGGGCGGCACCGACTCCTGCGCCTGCTCCGTCACGGTGAGGAAGGAGACACCGCGCGGGCAGAGCAGAAACTTGAATCCGCCGGTGACCGTGAAGTCCCAGGCGCCCGCGTCCAGCGGCAGCCAGCCCGCGGACTGGCTGGTGTCGAGAAGCGTACGGGCCCCGTGCGCGGCCGCCGCCGACCGCACCGCGGCCAGATCGGCGACCCGGCCGTCGGCGGACTGCACCGCGGAGAAGGCGACCAGCGCGGTGCCCGGCCGTACCGCGTCGGCGAGCGCGTCCAGCGGCGCGTAGCGCAGCTTGAGGTCGCCGCGCACGGTGAAAGGCGTGATGACGGAGGAGAACTCACCCTCGGGGAACAGGACCTCCGCGCCGGACGGCAGCGAGGCCGCGATCAGCCCCACATGCACCGAGACCGAGCCTCCGGCGGCGACCCGGTCCTCGTCCACGCCGCTGAGCCGGGCGAAGGACCGGCGGGCGGCGTTCATCGCGGAGTAGTCCCCGGCGCCACCGGGTCGCCCGGCGGCCAGCTCGTCGGCGAGCGTCTTCACCGCCTGGACCGCCCGGCGCGGCAGCCGCCCGCAGCTCGCAGTGTTCAGATACGTCGTGCCGGGCGCGAACTCGGCGTCGGCCAGCGTACGAAGGGTCTCCATGGGATCACCCTCCGACGCCCCGCAGCTGTGGTCAATCACGAATTGCTGCGGGGCACCGTTCAGCTGTGTTGAACAGGCGGTGTGCCGTCAGGACGCGGTCTGCGGGACCTCGCTTGTCGAAGGCTCCGTCCACCGCGGGAAATAAGTCACTCACCAGGTCGGCGGTGCTGCTGGTCGAGACGGTTCCGCAAGGCGGGGCACCCCGGCTGCTCAGGCGGGGACGGGCTCCAGGTCAGCATCGTCAAAGGGTGGATAGCTCGCGTTGCCCATTCGCTCGGCCGCATCGATGTAGTCGGCAAGAGCGTCGCGGGATTGAGCGAGCCTGTCCATCTGATCGTCCAGTCGCCGCAGCCGTGACCGCATCGCGGCAAGCAACTCGGAACAGCCGGGCAGCTCCGGGGCCTCTCCGACCGCACAGGGCAGCAGGTACGCGATGTCCTCGGAGGACATACCGGCGCCAAGCAGGTGCCGGATCTGCTTCACCCGCAGCACGGCGCTCTCGTCGTACTCGCGGTAACCGTTCGCGCCGCGGTCTGCCTCCAGCAGCCCCTGGGCCTCGTAGTAGCGCAACTGATGGGCGTTGACGCCCGTCCGACGACTCAGTTCCCCGATCCGCATCGAAACCTCGCTTGACCTTCACACCGGTATCAACGTTGACGATGCTGCCATGAACAACAAAACCGATACACCCGTGACAGTCATCGGACTCGGACGGATGGGCCAGGCACTCGCCGGCGCGTTCCTGAAGGCCGGGCATCCCACAACCGTGTGGAACCGGACGACCTCCAAGGCCGACCAGCTGGTGGCCGAGGGCGCACGGCTGGCGCCAACGGTTGGCGACGCGCTCAAGGCAGGTTCCCTGACGATCATCTGCGTCACCGACTACCAAGCCATGCACGAGCTGCTCGGCGCGAGCGATGTCGAGCTGGGTGGCACGATGTTGATCAATCTGACCTCGGGCGATTCGGCCCAGGCCCGGGAAGCCGCCCAATGGGCCGAGCAGCGCGGCGCCCATTACCTGGACGGCGCCATCATGGCCATCCCGTCGGGGATCGGGACCGCCGAGGCGGTGATTCTGCACAGCGGGCCGCAGTCGGACTTCGAGGCACACAAGTCAACACTCGACGCGCTCGGTACCGTCACCCACCTTGGCGCGGACCATGGGCTGGCGTCCCTGTACGACGTGGCCGGCCTGGCCATGATGTGGAGTGTCCTGAACGCCTGGCTCCAGGGCACTGCCCTGCTCAGGACGGCCGGTGTCGACGCCGCAACGTATGCGCCGTTCGCGCAGCAGATCGCTGCCGGTGTGGCCGCATGGCTGCCGGGATATGCCGAGCAGATCGACAGCGGCTCCTTCCCTGCCGAGGTGTCGGCCCTGGAGACCGACGCGCGGGCGATGGCGCACTTGATCGAGGAGAGCGAGGCGGGGGGCGTCAACGCCGAGCTGCCGAAGTTGATCAAGGCGATGGCGGACCGCTCGATCGCCGCCGGACACGGTGGGGAGCAGTATCCCGTACTGATCGAAGAGTTCGGCAAACCCCGCGACGACTGACGGATCCCTACACCGGGCTCTAGTCTCGGGCGTTCGCGTGGCGGGCTGTCCAGAACGTGATCATTGTGGGACTCATGCCGTCAGCCTGAGCGGCTATCCGCAGCGCAGAGCCTTTGTGCTCGTCGCCCCGCCTGCCTGCCGTTCCCCCCGTGGCAGGTGGGCGGGCACCATTGGCGGTCCGCTCTGGCCGATTGCGCCTCGCCGCGGCAGGACTATTCCTCCGCGAAGATCTCGTCTGCGCAGGATGCGGAGATGGCCCGGGCGAGCCAGTGCCGCAGGATCTCGGGATCGCCGCAACTGGTGATGCGTTCGCGGGCGTCGACGGGAACGACAATGTCGCGCTGCTCGAGCAGGAGAAGGATGCTCTGCGCGATGCCCTGGGCGCGGCCTTCGTCTCGGATCTCTTCCGAGAGGGGTGAGGTGTAGAAGGAGAGGTCCACGGCCACCAGGTTCCTCCAATGTTGTGCGGCCGGGAGTCTGCCCAGGCCTTGTGCTGTGAGTTCGACGATGGGGTCTGCGATGGTTTCCGGTGTGTCCCGCAGTGCGGTGGACAGTGCCTTGAGTATGGCACCGATGTCCGGATCCGCGGCATGTTGTGAGGGCCCGCGACGAGGGGACGCAGGGTGAGGGCGGGCCACTGGGACGGCCCGATGTGGGTGGTGCGGGAGGCCCATTCGGCGGTGGTGCGGTCCTGGCAGACGACCAGCAGAAGAGGCTGGAGTTGGTACTTCGTGTGCAGGTAGGACAGGTAGTAGGCCCAGCTGGCGGGTTTGGCCGGGTCCTTCTTGCCCTGGGCTTCGACTGCGAGGAGGAGCGAGTCGCCGTCTTCGGCATCGAGTCGTAACAGGGTGTCGACGCGGCGTTCGACCGGCCGTGCCTCGGTGAGATCGGTGGGCAGGACGGTAACCGAGGTGGGTGGGGCGAAGTCGACGCCCAGTACTTCGGAGACCCGGGAGAAGAGTCCGGGGTACTCCTGGAAGATGCGGTGCATTGCCTCGTGGGGCGAGCTGACCATGCGGGTCCTTGTCGGTACGGGGTGGCGCGAGTCGTGCGGTAGAGGTGCCAATGGCACGTGCCGACGGCGACTCTCGTTGCGAGCGTAGGAAGGCAAGGCGGTCTCAGCGCCGGGGAGTTGAGGAAGTTCACTCGCAGGAGTGCGTGTGTCCGGTGTGCCTGGCCTCGGCTACTTCGGGACGAGGACCAGCTCGGTCCACACCCGTGATTGGGAGTCGGCAGGTGAACCTGCGCAGGTCACCGCCCTGTCAAGCCGCGACGGGCGGCACGGTGAGGCGCAGCACCAGGTGGTTCCCCGCGCGCGGCTCGTTCGGGTCCGGGAGCCAGCCCTGGCGGGCGTAGAAGGCCTGGGCGCGGGTGTTGTGCTCGAAGACCTCGAGGCGTACGTCGCCGACTCCCGCGCGCTGCCAGGCCTCGACGCACGCGGTGTGCAGGGCGGTGCCGACGCCGGAGCGCCAGCGCTTGGGGTCGACGTGGAGCTGGGTGAGGGTCATGACGCCGTCCACCTCGCGGGAGGCGGCGACTCCCGCGACCATCTGGTCCCGTACCGCGCACAGCACCGCGCCGCGCTCGATCGCCGCGGCCCATCCCTCGCGAGTGCGGGCGTGCTCGGCGGGGCTGTTGAAGGCCTCCTCGGGGAGGTGGCCGCGGTAGTAACTCGCGCGCGCCTCGGCGTGGAGGGCGGCGATGGCGTCGAGGTCGTCGGGGGTGGCGATTCTGATCATGATCACGGGGACGCGGAGGGTCGGATCGCGGTTCCGGCTGGTGCCGCGCAGGTCGTGTACACGGATTCCGGCTTCTGGCAAAGATCTTGGGGAGCGGTCGCGGCGCGTCACTGAAGCAGGCTTGATGCGGTTCACGGCGCCTTCGGTGCCGCCGGAACTCCAGAAGGGCGT
Organism: Streptomyces sp. NPDC002870; assembly: GCF_042888505.1. Taxonomy (NCBI): domain Bacteria; kingdom Bacillati; phylum Actinomycetota; class Actinomycetes; order Kitasatosporales; family Streptomycetaceae; genus Streptomyces; species Streptomyces sp. NPDC002870. The sequence continues at coordinate 138,947 of NZ_JBIAPW010000013.1, read as the reverse complement.
CCGCCGGAGCGGACGCCCTCTGGCTGGGCGGCGGCGCCGAGGCTGATCAGGATGAGCTGACCGGCACCTCACCCGTTTTGTCCGCGACGCCAATTCCCAGGAGCGCGCTCTTGGTTGTTCCGAGGTAGACGAGACTCGACGAGTCGAAGACCCAGGCGTAGCCCTTTGAGGAGTCCTGGAACGTAAGGCCGACACCCTCCCTCCCCGCGGCGTCCTTGACATGGTCCACGACGCGCACGCCCGGGAGCTTGGCCATGGCGCGATAGATCGCGGCGCTGAGGTCGGGCAGCAGGGTGGCGTTGTCGATGATGGCTCCGAGGTTCTCGACGACCGTTTCCGTGTAGCGGCTCGATTCCACACCCTTGGCGTCGCCGTAGAGCTTCTTCAGCAGCGCGTCGGGATCGGTGGGCAGAGCCTGAAGCTGCCGGAAGGTCAGGTATCCAACGCCGCTCATGTCCATGACCATCTTCTTGGAAGGGTCGGGGAGCGCGACGCCCTTCCTCAAACCGTCCCGCTTGCCGTCCACCGAATCCCATTGCTCTCGTCGGACGGGCCCCTTGTACTCCTCCACCTTGAAGCTCCCCTTACCCTTCGCGAGCTCTTCAAGATTGCTGAAATCGACGCCCAACTCGCCCGCCGATCCTTGGGACTTGGTGTAGATGTACTGGGCGTCGCGCACCGTGACCGCCGGGCGGTCGGCCGCCGCCAAGGCGATCCGGTCCAGCAACTGCGTGGCTTTCCGGTGGTCGTCCGCGGTGACACCTGCGGCAGCTGTGTCGCGCCGGCCGTCCTGCGCGCTGTCGACCGCCACTACGCCCAGGCTCACGACGGCGGCCAGTGCAAGCAGCGCGGCGACGAGAACGAGGCGCCGGCCGGGGTGCCGGCGTGCGGGGGGCACAGGCGATGCGCTCGGTGATGTGCTCGGTGATGTGCTCGGTGATGTGTTCGTCGCACCCAACTGCTCGTGGGCGGTCTCGTTGGTGATCTGCTCCATCAGGTGTTCCCTTAGGACGCGGTGGCGATCCTGCGCGAGCACCGGACGGCCCGGCGCGGGCAGCAACTCGGCCAGATCCTGGTAGTCGACCGGCTGATCGCGTCGTCGCGGGTTGGTGTTCATCGCTTCTTCTCCTGCGTGGACCGAGCCGCCTGATGGCGGCTGCCCGGTGACTGTCCGACCGCGGCCGGGCGTTGCACTCCGCTCTGCCCGGTGCCGCCTTGGGTGCCGCGGTTGCCGCCCGTGCCGTTATTGCCGCCTGTGCCGCTCGCGCCGCCGTCGAGCTCGAGTTCGGTGAGCTTGCGCAGGCGTTTTCTCGCGCGCGAGAGCCGGGCCCGTACGGTGCCGACGGCCACGCCCAGGGCCTCGGCCGCTGTGGCGGCGTCCAGGCCCTCCCACACGCAGAGCGTGAACACCTCGCGCTCCCCGCGGCGCATCTTGCTCAACGCCTTCTGCGCGGCGGCCAGTTCCTCTGTGTCGGCCAGGCGCTGTGTCACCTCGTCGGCGAAGTCCGGCACGGGGTCGGGGGGTGGGACTCTGGTGAGCGCGGCCTGGTGTCTTCGCGCCGCCCGCGCGGTGTTGCGCGTGACGTTCGTCGCGATCCCCAGCAGCCACGGACGCAGGCTGTCGTCACCCGGAAGCACCCGCTCACGCAGCCGCCATGCCTCCAGGAAGGTCAGCGACACGATGTCGTCGGCCATGACCCAGTTGCCGGTCATCCGGACGGCGTGCCGGTGGACCACCGAAGCGTGCTCGTCGAAGAGTTGCCTGAACGCATCCGGATCCCCGGCTCGCACGCGAGCGCGCAGTGAAATCTCCACACTCCTCCCTGTCCTCTGCGAGGACCGCGCTGCGGTGATCCGCGTCACACCATTGGCCGGACCAACCCTGCACATCACCGGACCGCTGCAACCATTCCGGCTTCTCGGACCATTCGCCAGGTACGATCAGGAGCCGTCGCGCAGACCTGCCGGCCAGCTCGGGCGGTACTCGATCCCGTCGAAGGTGACCACGCACCCTTCTCCCACCGGTGACTGGGCCATGAACCCGACCAGAGCCGCGCCCGCCCGCTCCTCGTCGCCCAGGGCAAAGATCCGGACGAAGGTCCAGTGTTCGCCGTCCGTCGAGGCATGGAAGGCGAATGCCTTGCCGGTGCGGCTGATCCGCAGCCAGGCGCTGTCGCCGTCCACCACGAAGGAGTTGGCGTCGTCGGAGTGGCCGCGGGTGACGACCGTGCAGATGGTGGGCTTGTCCGGGGAGAGCTCCAGGCAGAGCTTGGCCCACTCCCGCTCGCCGACGTGCAGATAGAGCACGCCGGCGTCGAATGCCGCGGTGAAACCGACGGTGACCCGCGCGATGATCTGGAAGTCGCCCTCCGGCGCGCCGAGCAGGCGCGGCGCGTCGGAGACGGGGTTCAGGGCTTCGCCCGCGGGCGGCACGAAGAGGTCCTGCCGGGCTCCCGCCCAGCCGGTGAGCGCGCCCTTGTCGTACGACCAGTTGGCCTCAGGACCGTACGGACGCAGTGGGAAGGGCAGTTCGGGCAGGTCGATCGGGTCGGTCACATCGCTCAGGATCCCGGAGTCTCCCGGCGGCCGTCCACCCGACGCGGCAGACCGAGCGGGTTGTCGTCGCGCAGCTCGGGCGGCAGCAGCGCCTCGGGCGTCGTCTGGTACGTGACCGGGCGCAGCCAGCGCTCGATCGCGGTGGCGCCGACCGAGGTGGAGGTGGAGGTGGTGGCCGGGTAGGGACCGCCGTGGTGCTGGGCGGGGGCGACGGCGACGCCGGTCGGCCAGCCGCCGACGAGCACGCGGCCCGCGAGCGGGGTGAGTTCGGCGAGCAGTTCGGCGCCGCGGCCATCGCCGCCGGCCTCGCCGGAGGAGAGGTGCAGGGTGGCGGTGAGGTTGCCGGGGAGCCGGCCGAGCACCGCGGTCACCTCGGCGTCCGACTCGTAGCGGGCGACGACGGTGACCGGGCCGAAGCACTCTTCGAGCAGCAGGTCGTGCGGCCCTTCGACGGCCAGCAGCCGTGCCGGTACGGACAGGAAGCCGGCGCTCACGGTGTGCTCGCCGCCCGCGCCGGGGGTGATCGGGGCCTCCACGCCGGGCAGTTCGGCCCGTTCCCGTACGCCTTCGACAAACGCCGAGCGCATCCGGTGGTCGAGCATCACGCCCGGCTCGGTCTCGCTGACCGCGGCCGTCAGGGACTTGAGCAGCCGGTCGCCCGCGTCGCCCGCGGGGGCCAGGACGAAGCCGGGCTTGGTGCAGAACTGCCCCTCCCCCAGGGTCATCGAGCCCGCGAGCCCGGCCCCGAGCTGCTCTGCCCGCTCGTCGGCGGCAGCCTCTGTGACGACGACGGGGTTGAGCGAGCCGAGTTCGCCGTGGAAGGGGATGGGGGCGGGCCGGGCGGCCGCGGCGTCGAAGAGCGCGCGCCCGCCGCGTACCGAACCGGTGAAGCCGGCCGCCGCGACCAGCGGGTGCCTGATCAGTTCGATGCCCGCCTCGAAGCCGTGCACGAGGGTCACGACGTCCTCGGGCAGACCGACGCGCTGGGCGGCCCTGCGCAGGACGGAAGCGCAGAGCTCCGAGGTGCCGGGGTGGTCGGGGTGCGCCTTGACGACGACCGGGCAGCCGGCCGCGAGGGCGCTGGCGGTGTCGCCGCCGGGCACGGAGAAGGCGAGCGGGAAGTTGCTCGCGGCGTAGACGGCGACGACGCCGAGGGGGATCTTGTAGCGGCGCAGATCCGGCCAGGGCGGGGTCCTGGAGCCGTCCTCGTGGTCGATGCGGATGTCGAGGAAGCCTCCCTCCTCGACGACCTCGGCGAAGGCGCGCAACTGGGCGGTGGTGCGGGCGAGTTCACCGGTGAGGCGGGTGGGACCGAGCGCGGTCTCGGCGTCGGCGGCCTCGATGACGTACTCGCTCGCCTCGTCGAGCAGGCCGGCGGCGGTACGGAGCAGGAGGGCGCGTACACTCCGGTCGGCGAGCGCGGGGCGGGCGGCGTGTGCGGCGCGGACCGCGCTGTCGATCTCCTCGGCCGTGGACTCGTCCGCAACCTGCTCACGCGGGTTCCCGGTTCGGGGGTCGACACTCCAGACTGGTGCTGCTGCCACCGCGGCTTCCTTCCGGGTCTACTGCCACCCATCAGGGGTTTTGTTCGGTATTCTGAACAGGGTTCCTGATGGTGAATGTGTGGGGGACTCTATTTCCGGGCGTTCTGCGCGGTCAAGAAGGGGCGAAGTCCAATGTCAACTGCGGATTCCGGTGGAGCACAGGTCAAGTCCGCGGTGCGGACGGTGGAATTGCTCGAATACTTCGCCGGGCGCCCCGGCATGCATTCTCTCGCCGCGGTCCAGGAGGCCGTCGGCTACCCCAAGTCCAGCCTGTACATGCTGCTGCGCACCCTGGTCGAGCTCGGCTGGGTGGAGACGGACGCCACGGGCACGCGGTACGGCATCGGTGTTCGGGCCCTGCTGGTGGGCACCTCGTACATCGACGGCGACGAGGTCGTGGCGGCCGCCCGGCCCACCCTGGACCGGCTCTCCGACGACACCACGGAAACCATCCACCTCGCGCGCCTCGACGGCACCAATGTCGTCTATCTTGCCACCCGCCAGTCGCAGCACTATCTGCGCCCCTTCACCCGCGTCGGCCGCCGGCTGCCCGCGCACTCCACCTCGCTGGGCAAGGCGCTGCTCGCCACCCACAGCGACGAGCAGGTGCGCAAGATGCTGCCGGAGACCATGGCGTCACTGACCGAGCACACCATCACCGACCGCGAGAAACTCATCGAGGAACTGCATCAGATCCGCGAGCAGGGCTATGCCGTGGACCGCGAGGAGAACACCCTCGGGCTGCGCTGCTTCGGCATCGCGATTCCGTACCGCACGCCGGCGCGGGACGCGATCAGCTGCTCGGTGCCGGTGGCCCGGCTCACCCCCGCCCATGAGCAGATGATCAAGGATGCGCTCTTCGACGCACGCGACCGGCTGACGCTGGCGACCCGGAGGCTGTGACCCCCGCAGGGCCCCTCCTCCGCCGTGCGGCGGAGGAGGATCGTCGCCAGGCGTGATTTGCTCCGGGCGGCCGCCCGGGAGCGTAGGGGCCATGACACAGACACCGCTCGCACCCGCTCCCCAGCCACTGGATCCCGCAGGCCCGGGCCGTGCCCGCGCGCTGCTGCGCGCCGTCGCGATCGCCTCCTGCGTCCCGTATCTCTCGCTCAAGTCCGCCTGGATCGCCGGCAGCCGGATCGGCATCCCGGAGGGCAGTGCGCTGCTCGACGACCGGGCGCTGATCGCCGTCGTCAACAGCGTCACGGTCCTGATGGACGGCGCCGTCATCGTCCTGGCGCTCCTGCTCACCCAGGGCTGGGGCAGGCGGGTGCCCGGGTGGCTGCCGGCCGCCCCCATGTGGATCGCGGGCGGACTGCTGCTCCCGATCATGACCGGCTTCCCGGTCCAGCTGCTGGTCGCGGCCTTCACCGGGACCGGGGCTGCCGACCGCTCCGCGAGTGAGCCCTTCCTCGACGACTGGGTCTTCGGCGTCGTCTACACAGGCTTCACCGTCCAGGGACTGACCCTCGGCACGCTCTTCGCGCTGTACGCGAAAGAGCGCTGGAGCCATGTGTGGCGCGGCCGGATCTGGGACCTTCCCACGGCCGACACCGGGCGGACGCTGAAGGTGACCGCCGTGGCCGCCGCCGTGCTCGCGCTGTTCCCGGCCACGATGCGGCTGCTGTGGGCGTGCGGCGCAACGACCGGTCTGACCGGTGCGCGGATCGAGCAGCGCACGGCCGACTTCTATGTACTCGAAGGGATCAGCGCCCTTTTCGTGGTCGTCGCCGTGGCCGGAGCGCTGCTGCTCGCCTTCCGCCGGGGCCCCGCGCTGTCGCTGAGGACACCGTTGACCATGGCCTGGCTGGGCTCGGGCGCGGTGGGCTGCTGGGGAGTCTGGCTGCTGATCGCCGCACTGCTGCCCGGGGCCGGAGAGAGCGAGCGGGCAACGGGGTTGATGACCCTGACCTACGCTGTCGGCATGATCGTCGGTCTGCTCGTCGCCACCGGCACCGCCTCCTTTCTGCGGCGGCGCGGCGCGTGAAGAGAGTCCTCGGGGCGCTGTTCGGAGGCCGGGCACGGCTGCGCTGGGTCCATCTGATCCTGGGCGGCGCCCTGTTGACGCCTTACTGGCTTCTCGCCGCCGTCTTCGTCGGACCGATCGCCGGCGCCGACAGCATGTTCGCCGACTCGCTGAGGGTGCAGCTCGGCTCGTACACCGTCGCCCTGCCGCTCGCAGCGGTGACCGCGCTCTTCCCTCTGACCCGGCCGATGTCGGTGGCGGCCGCGCGGGCGCTGTGCGGGGTGCCCGCCGACCGGTTCGCGGAAGGACCGGCGCGGACGCGGGCGGCGCGGCTGCGGACCTCGGGCTGGTTCACGCTGCACCTGGCCCTGGGCGGGCTGGTCAGCAGTGCCAGCCTGGCGTTGCCGCCGTTCGCGGTGACCGTGATGCTGCTGCCGCTGTTCGCAGGGGTGAGGGACTGGGTGAAGCTGCCCGGGCATCTCGACCAGGCGTGGTTCCTGGCCCTCGCCCCGTTCGCCGGGGCCGCCATGCTGCTGGGGCTCGCGGCGTGCGCGGCGGGGGCCGGGGCGCTGCTGGCCCGCCAGGCACCGGTGCTGCTCGGGCCGACGCCCGCGGACCGGCTGGCCGCGGCCGAGCGACGGGCCACCGAGCTGGCCGAGCGCAACCGCCTCGCCCGCGAGCTGCACGACTCGGTCGGCCATGCGCTGAGCGCCGTCACCCTGCAGGCGGGTGCGGCCCGCAAGGTGCTGGACAGCGATGTGGAGTTCGTACGGGAGGCGCTGGCCGCGATCGAGGAGACCACTCGGCGCACAGTGGGCGAACTCGACTCCGTACTGGGCCTGTTGCGGCGGGACGACGCCGCCGCGCCGCTCACTTCCGGGCCCGCACTGGACTGCCTGGACGGCTTGCTTGCCCGCAGTGGGCTGCCTGTCTCGCTCACCGCCGACGGTGATCTGTCCGCCGTCGCCGCGGCCGTCTCCCGCGAGGCGTACCGCATCGTCCAGGAGGGGCTGAGCAACGCCCTGCGTCACGCCGGGGCGTCCCCCGTGTCCCTGTGGATCGCCCTGCGGGGCGAGGAGTTGGAGATCACGATGGAGAATCCGCTGCCCGACAGGGCACCGCCGGTCCGCCCGGGAGGCGGCCGCGGAGTGCGGGGCATCACCGAACGGGCCGCGCTGCTCGGCGGGCATGCGCAGGCCGGTCCGGAAGGTGCGGTGTGGCGGCTGTCCGCCCGGCTCCCGCTGGCGGGCCACCGATGAGCGCGATCCGCGTGGTCGTCGCCGACGACGAGCGGATGGTGCGTACGGCGCTGCGCGTCATCCTGGACGCCGAGCCCGACCTGGAGGTCGTCGGCGAGGCGGCGACCGGCGCGGAGGCGGTGTCGGTGGTGCGCGAGCTGCGCCCCGACGTGGTCCTGATGGACGTACGGATGCCGGAGATCGACGGCATCCGGGCCACCGAGCAGATCCTGGGCACGCTCACCGCGCCGCCGCGCATCGTGGTGGTGACGACGTTCGAGAACGACTCCTACGTGTACGACGCGCTGCGCGTCGGAGCCGCCGGCTTTCTGCTCAAGCGGGCGGCGGCGGAGGATCTCGTCCAGGCCGTCCGGCTGGTGGCCCGCAGCGACTCGCTGCTGTTCCCGTCGGCCGTGCGTTCGCTGGCCGCCGAGTACGGCCGACGAGAGCCGGCCGCTCCCACGCCGTGGGCGGCGCGGCTGACCGAGCGCGAGAGAGAGGTGCTGCGGCTGATGGCGACGGGACTGACGAACGCCGAGATCGCCGGGCGGATGGGCGTGGGTCCCGCGACGACGAAGACGCATGTGGCGTCGGTCCTCGCGAAGACGGGCGCCAGGGACCGTACCCAGGCGGTGATCGCGGCGTACGAGTCGGGGTTCATCTCGCCGCGCTGACGCTACGGCCTGGCCGCGCCCATCGCGAAGAAGACGATGGCCGCGGCCCTCAAGAGCTGACGACGAATGACGACGGCTGCCGTCCGCTACTTGACGCCGAGGAGCTGCTCGATCGGGTCGATCGCGAAGTAGACCACGAACAGCGCGGCCGTTCCCCACAGCAGCCAGTGCACCTCGCGCGCCTTGCCCAGCACCGTCTTGATGACGACATAGGCGAGGAAGCCTGCGCCGATGCCGTTGGTGATGGAGTACGTGAACGGCATGACCGCGATCGTCAGGAAGGCCGGGATGGCGATCTCGTACCGCTCCCAGTCGATGTGCCGCACCTGCGCCATCAGCAGGAAGCCGACGGCGACGAGCGCGGGGGCAGCGGCCTGCGCGGGCACGACGGTGGCCAGCGGGGTGAGGAGGAGGGCGACGCCGAAGAGCGCGCCGGTGACCACGGAGGCAAGTCCGGTGCGGGCGCCCTCGCCGACACCGGCCGCCGATTCGATGTACGAGGTGTTGGAGGAGGCGGATGCCGCACCGCCCGCCACGGCGGCGGCGCCGTCGATCAGCAGCACCCGGCCGAGGTTGGGGACGTTGCCCTTCTCGTCGAGCAGACCGGCCTCGCTGGAGATGCCGACGACCGTGCCCATGGTGTCGAAGAAGTCGCTCAGGATGAGGGTGAAGACGAGCAGGACGAGTGTGATGACGCCGATCTGCTCGAAGGCGCCGAAGAGGCTGAAGGAGCCGACGAGCCCGAAGTCCGGGGCGGCCACGATGTCCTCGGGCACGGACGGGACGGTCAGGCCCCAGGCGAGCGGATCGATGACGGCGATCTCGTTGACGACGATCGCGAAGACGGTCGTCGCGACGATGGAGATGAGGATCGCGCCCTTCACCTTGCGGGCCATCAGCGCGACGGTCAGCAGCACGCCGGCACAGAAGACCAGGACGGGCCAGCCGGAGAGCCGACCGGTCGCGCCGAGCTGGACGGGCACGGCGCCGGTTTCCCCGGGGATGCGGGTGGCGAAGCCCGCGTCGATGAAGCCGATGAACGCGATGAACAGGCCGATGCCGACGCTGATGGCCACCTTGAGCGAGCCCGGGATGGCGTGCATGATCGCCTCGCGCAGTCCGGTGACGACCAGCACGCAGATGAGGATCCCCTCGATCACCACCAGGCCCATGGCGTCGGGCCAGCTCATCAGGGGCGCGATCTGGTAGGCGACGACGACGTTGAGGCCGAGTCCGGCGGCGATGGCGAGCGGCAGATTGCCGCCGAGCCCCATGATGGCGGTCATCACGGCGGCCACCAGAGCGGTGGAGGTGACCAGTTGGGGCCCGGAGAGATGGGCGCCGAACTTGTCCTCTGCGCCGGCGAGGATGATCGGGTTGAGCACGAGAATGTAGGCCATCGTGAAGAACGTGGCGAAGCCGCCACGGATCTCCCGCGCGAAGGTCGAACCTCGTGCGCTGATGTGGAAGTACCGGTCGACCTGTGCGGACATGGCTCTCCTCGGGGGACGTTCCTGCCGGCGGGTAGCTGGATTGTTCCCCCGGGAACAGCGTTTCAGGTTATGGGCGTGTTACGTCACGACCGGCCGGCGCCTGATCGTCAAGGCCGCCCGGGACCACTGTCCGGACCGGCCCGGGACGACGGACCTGACCGGCTCGGGGCTACGGACCGGACCGGCCCTCTCAACCCGCGTACGGTTCGGGACTGTTGCCCCGGCGGGCGAGAAAGGCGAAGTCGCAACCGGTGTCGGCGCCCGCGCCCTGGAGCACCAGCACATGGTCGGCGGTGATGCCGAGCTCCCCCAAGCCCTACCCCAGGCGGGGCACCGCGTCCGACACCAGCGCAAGGTCCCCCTCCGACGCCAGCCCCGCGTGGTAGAGCCGGACCTCAGTCGCCCCGAGACCCACCGCCCGGGCCGCGTCGTCCACGAGCGTGCCGGGACTGCCGCCCATCCCGCTGACCACCGTGAAGTTCGCCGCCAGCACAGCCCCCTCCACCTCCTGCTCCGCGAACGGCGCGAGCAGTCGCGGCCCGCCCGTGCACGGCACGACCACGCCGTCCGCGACGGACAGGACGTGCGCCGGGTCGACGCCCGCGTTCGCCCCGCAGTGGTGCGCGACGGGGTCGGCGTGCAGCAGCACCTGGAAGCCCTGCGGGGCGGCGGCCCGCACCGCGGCGACGGCGGCCTCCTGGAACGTACGGGCGGTCCGCGTCCGGAAGACCAGGGTCGCGGCGGACAGTTCGGCGCCGAGCAGCTTCTCGACCCCGGCGTCGGCACCCGCGGCGCCCGCCCAGACCGGCTCCAGGGCGTCCCGTACGGCAGCGGCCAGCAGAGTCGGCTTCAGTCCCTCTTGCGCGTAGCCGTCGCGGCAGGCGGGGCAGAAGCACAGCGACATCAGATACTGCGCCGCGTCGGCCAGGCCCACGCCCGCGATCTTGTCGTGGGCGTGCAGATGCGCGAGGCCGTACCACCCGCAGGACTCCAGCTCGGTGCCGCGCGCGCCCGGCCGGGTCGCCGCCTCTGCCGCGAGATCCGTCACCAGGGCGCGTACCGCGGGCTGCGCGATGCAGGGCGCCCAAGGGTAGCGGTCGCCGTATGCGTTGACGACGGAGGTGTCCGGATGCTCGGCGCCGAGGCGGGAGTTGTGGGCGAGGACCACCCAGCTGTGGACCTCGATGCCGGCGTCGGCCAGGGCCGCGGCGGCCTCGCCGTACGCGTCGCCCGGGGCCCAGTCCCCGGCGGTGTACGGGCGCAGCTCGCGGCCCGCCCAGCGCTCCTCGTCGACTTCGTAGAGCACGGCGGCGTGCTGCGCGGTGACGATCCGGTGCCGGGGGTGGCGCGGGGTCAGGGCGCGCGTGGAGTGGTAGGCGGCGGCGAGGGTGACCTGCTGGACGCCGAGGTCCGCGATGCGGGCTGCGGCGTCCGGGTCGCCGACGACGTCCCAGGGGTAGAGGAACGCGGAGGTCTTCACGCGCCGTCCTCCAGCAGGGAGCGGCCGCGTTCGATGAGCGCCGTCAGGGCTTTGATGTGGACGTCGAGGGGTTCGCTCAGCGGTGGCCGCACTTCGCCGACGTCGAGGCCGCCGAGGCGTACCCCGGCCTTGACGAGCGAGACGGCGTAGCCGCGGCCGAGATTGCGCAGTTCGACCAGCGGCGCATAGAAGCCGTCGAGCAGCCGGTTGACGGTCTTGTCGTCGCCCGTCGTCAGCGCGCGGTGGAAGCCGAGCGCGATGTCGGGGGCGAAGGCGAACACGGCGGAGGAGTACAGGGTGATGCCGATGCCGCGGTAGGCGAGGCCGGTGAGCTCTGCGGTGGGCAAGCCGTTGAAGTAGAGGAAGTCCCGGTCGGGCAGGTCGCGGCGGACGGCGCCGACGATGCGCTGCATCAGGTCGAGGTCGCCGTAGCCGTCCTTGAGGCCGATGATGCCGTCCACCTGGGCGAGTTCTACGACGGTATCGGGGGTGAAGACGGCGTTGTCGCGCTGGTAGACGATGACGTCGAGGGAGGTCGCGGCGGCGAGCGCGGTGTAGTGGCGCAGCAGCCCGGCCTGGTCGGCGACGACGAGGTAGGGCGGCATGGCGAGCAGTCCGTCCGCGCCCGCCGCTTCGGCGGTCTTCGCGTACTGGACCGCGAGCGCGGTGCCGTAGCCCGCTCCGGCCACGACCGGGACCTCGCCGGCTGTCTCCGCGACGGCGGCGGCGATGCAGTCGCCGAACTCCTGGGGAGTCAGGGCATGGAACTCGCCCGTGCCGCAGCACGCGAAGACCGCGGCCGCGCCGGAGTCGATGCCGCTCCTCACATGGGTACGGAAGACATCGAGGTCCAGAGCGCCGTCCGGTCCGTACGCGGTGACGGGGAAGAACAGCGGTCCTTGGACCCGGGTGAGCCGGGCGGCGAGCGGGGCTGAGGTCACGGGCGCTCCCTGGGCCGTGCACCGAGCCTGCGGACCCCGTGCACAATTCTGATCGACGTCCATATCTCTGAACGCCGTCACGCTATGGCAGCCGCATCGCCCGGGTCAAGACGGAAAACCGCAACTCAGGGGCGGAGTCGGCCCCTCCGCGCGACACTGGACGCTGCCCCGACCGCTCCCGAGCGTTTTCATGCATGTGAATGCCGTCTACGGACCTGAGCATTTCAAGGAGATCCCCCCATGCCCGCTCCCCGCACTGTCCTGCTCACCGGCGCCGCCGGAGGCCTCGGCACACTGATGCGGGGGCTGCTGCCCGCGTACGGCTACGAGCTCCGCCTCTTCGACGCGACCCCCATAGAGGGAGTGCCGGACGCGGTCACCGCAGACCTCGCCGACAAGGCGGCGCTGCGCCAGGCGGTACGGGGTGTCGACGCGATCGTCCACCTCGCGGGCATCTCCCTGGAAGCCCCCTTCGAGAAGATCCTCCGCTCGAACATCGAGGGGACCTACAACCTCTACGAGGCGGCCCGTGAAGAGGGCGTCGGCCGCATCGTCTTCGCCTCCAGCAACCACGCGGTCGGATTCACTCCGCGTCCGCAGGGCGAGGCGCCCTTCCCACCCGAAGCACTGATCCCCATCGACACCCCGCGCCGCCCCGACACCTACTACGGCCTGTCCAAGGGTTTCGGCGAGGACCTGGCGCAGCTCTACTGGGACCTGCACGGCCTGGAAACCGTCTCGGTGCGCATCGGCTCCTGCTTCATGGAGCCGACGTCCGTGCGGATGCTGTCGGTCTGGATGAGCCCCGGCGACGGCGCCCGCCTCTTCCACGCCGCGCTCACCGCTGAGGGCGTCGGCCACGCCGTCGTCTACGGCTCCTCCGCCAACACCCGTCTGTGGTGGGACCTTTCGACGGCGCGGGCGCTGGGCTACGAGCCGCAGGACGACTCCGAGCAGTACGCCGAGAAGCTCGTCGCCGAGCTGGGCGAACTCGATCCGGAAAACCCCGACCACGCACATCTGGGCGGCCACTTCACCACCAACCCGCCCCACTGGCCCTACTGACCGGCCGGTGCTCGGCCAAGCACTTCGCGGGGGAGCCGGCCGGGCCCGTCGGCGATGAGCGCACGGCCCGGAACCACCCCCGCAACCGTCGAAAAGAGTAAGGGAACGGTAAAGCGGCGTCGCTCGTTACCCCTGGCATGACAGCTATGACCCCCGGCTCGAACATCCCTCTCGCCGTCACCCGCGTGGCGGTGGACGTCACCGCTCCGGTGCGGCTCGACGTATCGGGCCTGCTGCTCACCGCCGACGGCAAGGTGCGCTCCGACGACGATTTCATCTTCTACAACCAGCCGGCGGGCCCCGGCGTCAGCTATCGCTCCGGCGGCGGCAGCGCCCCCGACGCGATCGTGGTGGACACCTCCGCCGTCCCGCCCGGCATCGAGAAGATCGTCGTCACGGCGAGCCCGGACGCCGCGGGGCAGACCTTCCAGGGCATCGAGCCGACCGCCACCATCCGCAGCGCCGACGACGGCAGCGCGCTCGCCACCTTCACCCCGCCGCAGCTCGGCGCCGAGACCGCGCTGGTCGTCGTGGAGATCTATCTGCGCAACGGCGCCTGGAAGGCCCGTGCGGTCGGCCAGGGCTATGCGAACGGGCTGGCGGGCATCGCCACGGACTTCGGCGTCTCGGTCGACGAGGAGCCCGCCACGGCCCCCGCACCGGTCGCGCCGCCGGCGCCGGTCGCGCCGCCCGCCCCTGTCGACCCGCGTCTGGCCTCGCCGCCGCCGCCCGCGCCCGCCGCGCCGCCGGCCGCTCCCGCCGCCGGCGCCGGGAAGATCAACCTGGACAAGGGCCGGGTCAGCCTGCAGAAGAATCAGACGGTCTCGCTGGTCAAGGGCGGCCGCCCGCTGCTCTCCCAGGTCAAGATGGGCCTCGGCTGGGAGCCCGCCTTCCGCGGCAAGGACATCGACCTCGACGCCTCCGTGATCGCGTACGGCCCCAACCGCAATCACCTGGACAGCTGCTACTTCGGCAAGCTGTCGATTCTGAACGGCTCGATCAAGCACTCCGGCGACAATCTGACGGGCGAGGGCGCGGGCGACGACGAGGTGATCGTCGTGGATCTCGGCCGGCTGCCGGCGGAGGCGACGGGCCTGGTCTTCACCGTCAACTCGTTCTCGGGACAGAAGTTCACCGAGGTCGCCAAGGCCTACTGCCGGCTGATCGACGCGGCGACGGGCGAGGAGCTGGTCCGCTTCGATCTGACCGGCGCCGAGCCGCAGACCGGCGTGATGATGGCCAAGCTGATCAAGCAGTTCTCGGGCGAGTGGGACATGACGGCCATGGGCGATTTCGTGAAGTCCCGCACCGTACGCGGCATGGTCAAGCCCGCAGCACAGGCGCTGTGACCGACGCCGCCGGGCCCGCCGTCCATGGAGTGGTGGCGGGCCCGGGGGCCACGGTCCTCAGAGTTTGGCCAGTTTGGAGTATGGGCTCAGGATTCTTCCCTGGCGCCCGGAGAAGTCGACAAGCACAGCGGCATTGTCGCCCTCGACTGCGATGACTCTTCCGAGCCCGAATTGGTCGTGCGAGACCCGGTCGCCCACTTCGTACTGCTCAATCGGCGGGGCAGCCGCGGCCGGTTTGTTGAAGGGACTGGAGGGCAGGTAACGCCGGGATCCGGCTGACTTTGTCATTACCTGGAGTATGCGCCCTCGGGCACCCGCCACGCCACGTCAGAAGAGGGCGCTGTAGGCATTGAGTGCGGGCTGGCCGCCGAGATGGGCATAAAGCACCGTCGACGCGGCCCCGATCTCACCACGTGTGACCAGGTCGATCAGCCCTGCCATCGACTTCCCCTCGTACACCGGATCCGTCACCATCCCCTCGGTACGGGCGGCGAGCCGCATCGCCTCCAGGGTCGTGTCGTCCGGAATGCCGTATGTGCCCGCGTGGTACCGCGCGTCCAGCTCGATGTCCGCGTCCCGCAGCTCACGCTCCACCCCGATGAGTGAGGCGGTGTTCCGCGCGATCCGCCCGATCTGCTCCCTGGTGCGCTCCGGTGCGGCGGAGGCGTCGACGCCGATCACCCGCCGCGGCCGGCCACCCGCTTCTTCGAGCGCCGCGAAGCCCGCGACCATCCCGGCCTGCGTACTTCCGGTCACCGAGCACACCACGACCGTGTCGAAGAACACGCCCAAAGCCTGCTCCTGCCCGGCCACTTCGTACGCCCAGTTCGCGAAGCCCAGCCCGCCCAGGGGATGGTCGGATGCGCCGGCCGGGATGGCGTAGGGCCGGCCGCCGCTCTCCTCGACCTCGCGCAGCGCCTGCTCCCAGCTCTCCTTGACGCCGATCCCGAACCCGGCGCGTATCAGCCGGACGTCGGCGCCCGCGAGCCTGCTGATCAGGATGTTTCCGACCTTGTCGTAGACCGCGTCGGGCCAGTCGACCCAGCTCTCCTGCACCAGCACACAGCGGAGTCCGGCGCGGGCGGCGACCGCCGCGACCTGGCGGGTGTGGTTCGACTGCACCCCGCCGATCGACACCAGCGTGTCGCAGCCCTTGGCGAGGGCGTCGGCGACGAGGTACTCCAGCTTCCGCGTCTTGTTGCCGCCGTAGGCGATGCCGGAGTTGCAGTCCTCGCGCTTGGCCCACAGCTCCGCGCCGCCGAGACGGTCGGTCAGCCGGTCGAGCCGGTGCACCGGGGAAGGGCCGAACAGCAGCGGGTAGCGCTCGTACGACGTGATCGACATGCGGGCTCCTTCGGGTCAGGTCATGCCTGAGTCATCCGTTCCATCTGTTTCTTCTGCTTCGTCCGCCAGTTCCTCGAGCGCGCGCCAGATCTGTGCGGTGATAAGGGCCGCCCGGTCGGCGTCTGCGGCCGCACAGGCGTCGATGAGCCGCGCATGCAGCGCGGCCGACTCGAGTGCGCTCGCCTCGGCGAACTGCCGCCACTCCAGCCGGCGGATCAGCGGGGTGTACCGCGCGATCGTCGCCGCGACGGCGCGGTTGCCACATGCCCGTACGAGCACGTCGTGCAGCTCGTCGTCGGCCCGCAGGGCCTCGCCGACGGCGCCGTCGCGGGTCGCGCTCTCGAAGCGGCCGTTCGCCTCACGCATCGCGCCGATGTCCTCGGGCGTGAGCTGCGGCACGGCGGCGCGGGCGGCCAGCTCATGCATGGCGCGCACGACGACGGCGGCCTCGCGCACGGCACGTGGTTCGAGCCTGGTGACCCGCGTATAACTCTGCGGCTTGGTCTCGACGAGCCCCTCCTCGCCGAGACGCGCGAGCGCCTCGCGGACCGGGGCCCGGGAGAGCCCGAGCCGCTCGGCGAGGTCGGCGTCGCGTACGGGGTCCCCAGGCGGGAGTTCGCCGCGCACGATGGCGTCGCGGATGGCCGCGTACGCCGTGTCGCGCAGCAGGGTCCGCTGTACTGGCCGCAGTGCTCCCATGAACTAAAATGTTAGATGTCAGCTCACGGGAGCGCAACGGCCGCAGTACGGGCGTTCAACCCGTCAAGGTGTGTTTCAGCGGTGCGACTGGCGCTTCCAGGGTCCCGTGATCGCGAACATGATGCCGGGGGTCTGGATGCTGGCGTAGAGGGTCCGTCCGCCGGGCGAGAAGACGATGCCGGCGAACTCGCTGAAGTCCGGGTCCTCCGCGGTGCCGAGGTTCAGTTCGTTGCGTGCGATCGGGTAGGTGCGCCCGCGCTCGGTCGCGCCGAAGAGGTGCTGGACGCCCTCGCCGTCCTCGGCGATGACCAGCCCGCCGTACGGCGACACGGTGATGTTGTCGGGGCCGTCGAACGCGCCGTCCTTGGACGGGTCGGGGTTGACGCCGAGCAGCACCTTCAGGGTGAGGGTGCGGCGCTTGGGGTCGTAGAACCAGACCTGGCCGTCGTGGTGAACGGGGCTCTCGTCACGGGCGTACGAGGAGACGATGTACACGCCGCCGTCGCCCCACCACATGCCTTCGAGCTTGCGGGCGCGGGTGACGTCCGTGTCGGCGAACTGCTTGCGCACCGGGACGGTACGGCCGTCGCGGTCCGGCACGTCGGCCCAGTCCACGCCGTACACCGTGCCGATCTTCGTGGCGCGGGACAGGTCGTCGACGAAACGGCCGCCGGAGTCGAAGCACTTGGCGGCCTGCAGGACGCCCGCGTCGTCGGCGAGGTGCCTCAGGTGGCCGCGGCCGTGCTTGAAGCCGTGCGGCGGAACCCAGCGGTAGAGCAGGCCGTTGGGGGTGTCGGCATCCTCGGTGAGGTAGAGGTGGGCGCGCTTGGGGTCGACGACGACGGCCTCGTGGGCGAACCGGCCGAGCGCCTTGATGGGCCGGGGGTGCCGGTTGGCACGCCTGTCGCAGGGGTCGACCTCGAAGACGTAGCCGTGGTCCTTGGTCATGCCGTTCTGGCCGGCCCGGTCCTCGGTCTCCTCGCAGGTGAGCCAGGTGCCCCAAGGAGTGCTGCCGCCCGCGCAGTTCTGCGAGGTGCCGGCGATGCCGACCCACTGGGCGACCTCGCCGCTGCGGTGGGTCTCGACGACCGTGCAGCCGCCGGCCGCGGCGGAGTCGTAAACGAGGCCCTCGGCGAGCGGGACCGGGTGCTTCACCTTGGTGCGGGCGCCCTTGAGCTCGTGGTTGACGACGAGGAGGGTCACTCCGCGCGGGCCTTCGAAGGCGGCGGCGCCGTCGTGCTTGGAGGGGGTGAACTCGCCCGACTCCAGCTTGGTGACTCCCGCGTGGGCGAGAACGCGGTACGAGAACCCGGCGGGCAGCGCCAGGAGTCCCTCGGGGTCGGGGATCAGGGGGCCGTAGCCGGGCCCGTGGCCGCCGTGGCCGTGCTCGCCGCCCTCGTGGCCCTCTCCGGCGATGTCGGCGCCGTCCTCGGCTGCGAGGGCGCCGGGCGCGGTGGCGAGCGCCCCGACGACGCCGGTGAGCGCGACTCCCGCGCCGGTGAGTGCGGACTGTCTGGTGAATTCCCTGCGGGTGAGCGGCATCGAGTACTCCTGAAGGCCTGAAGTGACGCATGCGGCTGGGGCTGATGACGGCCTCAGACTTCCGCCCGCGCACAAACGGCACTTGAACACCGGCCGACATCGAAAGCCCCACGGTCCATGAATATCCGGCCGCCGGCCACCGTGCCTGCTCGCGGCCCACCTGACGGCCGGCTGGCCAATGTGACCGGTGGCGGCACCGGGAGGGACGAGCAATCGGGCCGCGACTGGACGCGAGGCGCGCGGGCCAGGGTTCATGCGCGGACACGATCACGATCGTCGGCGAGTACCAAACCCGCCGGCGTACCGGGGAACGTACGGCTTCGAGGGCGCCACGTCCTCGTTCAAGCACACGACACGGTACGAGTGCTGACGTTGTCTCACGGGCGGCGGCGGACACCCTGGGGAGTCCGCCGCCCCTCGTGTGACCGGGGCCCGGGCCTCAGCCGCCCCCCGAACGACCCTCAGCCGCCCGGCTGACTCAGGGCTCAGCCGCCCGGCCGCGACCGTGCCTTGAAGGCGGCCTTGCGGGCCTCCTTCGCCGCCGCCTTGTCCCGGTGCAGCCTGCCCATCGCCTCCAGCACCTCCGCCGTCGCCGGGTGGTCCACCCGCCATGCCGCGTCGAAGAAGCCGCTGTGCTGGCCGACCAGGTCCTCCACCAGGCCCTGGAGTTCCTCCAGTTCGCCCTCCGCGTCCAGCTGCGCCGCGATCGTGTCGATCGCCAGCCAGAAGATCATCGGCTCGGGCGGCGCCGGTACGTCCGTCGCGCCGCGCTCCGCCAGCCAGACCCGCGCCAGGCCACCCAGTTCCGCGTCGTCCAGGACCGCGCGGACCGCCGGTTCGGCCCGCGGGCCCACCAGGGTCAGCGCCTGCTGACAGTGGAGGCGGCGCAGCGGAGCGCCCGCGTCCGTGCCCCGGGCCGCGGTCAGCAGGTCGCGCGCGGCGTCGGCCGGGGCACGCCGGGCGAGCCACTGTTCGGTCTCGGCCCGTGCCGCCGGCCCCGGGAACTGCGCAAGCCCGTCGAGGAGTACGTCCGCGCCCTTGTCCGCGAGATCCCCCACCGCCGGCGCGTCGATCCCCACCTCCAGCATCCGGGCCCTGATGCCGTACAGACCGAGCGGGGTGAGCTTGACCATTCCGTACCGGGAGACGTCCTCGTCGTCCACCGGCGCCACGGGCTCCTCGCCCTCCTCCACCATCAACGCCTCGTCCACCGGCCGGTATTCGACCAGGCCGACCGGCTCGAACAGCCGGAACTGGTCGTCCAGGCGCATCATCGCCTCCGACACCTGCTCCAGTACGTCGTCGGTGGGCTCACCCATGTCGTCGGGCACGATCATCGACGCGGCGAGCGCGGGCAGCGGCACCGGCCCCTCGCCCGCCCCGCCGTGAGTGACGGTGAGCAGATAGAGATTCCCGAGAACGCCGTCGAGGAACTCCCCCTCGGCGTCCGGGTCCCAGTCCAGCGCCTCGTAGTCGATCTCCCCGTCCTCGCCGATCGCGTCGGCCAGGTCGTCGAGCAGCGGCGCGACGGCGTCG
Source organism: Streptomyces sp. NPDC002870 (assembly GCF_042888505.1). Lineage (NCBI taxonomy): Bacteria > Bacillati > Actinomycetota > Actinomycetes > Kitasatosporales > Streptomycetaceae > Streptomyces > Streptomyces sp. NPDC002870. The sequence continues at coordinate 119,520 of NZ_JBIAPW010000013.1, read as the reverse complement.
GCGTGCACGGCCTCAAGGGCCTCCAGCCAGATGGCGAGGATGTCCTGCGGCCCGCCCGAGGCGATCAGCGCGAGGTTCTCGCCCGCGGTGACCGTGCCGTGCTCGGCGTCGTCGTCCGAGTCCTGGACCTCCACGAGCCCGGTGTCGACGGCCACGCGCCACGCCTCACTCGCGTACGCCGGTCCGTCGCCGCCGGTCCCGAGGCCCAGTTCTTCGGCGGCCGCGGGCAGTTGCTCGTCCACGAGTTCGCCGCCCGCGCCGACCCGAGTGTCCCGACCCGCCCAGCGGGCGAGCCGGACGGCCCTGGTCAGCAGCGGCGTTGCGAGCGCGTCCCGCGCCAGCTCCGCTTCCGAGTGCAGCCGCACCGGCGGCAGGGTGGGGCGGTCTTCGGGCATCTGGCGGTTCTCCTCGGGCGTACGGGGTCCGGGCGGCCCCCAGCGTAGACGTATTTCACCGGGTTTCGCCGCGCCCGGGCAGGAGGCACAGGAGAGCGCCCGCGCGCCTCGTGCGTCCCGCCCCCCGCCTTGTGCGTCCCGCGCGTGGGTTCACCGATCCGTCGGCCTGCGTACACCCGCCCACTCTTGACAACTCCCCTGCCCAACCAAGAGATTGACGCGCGTAGAACCATACGGGGAATCTCATCCCCGCCTCTCATTCCTCAACTCCGGAGTTCCTTGATGCCTTCCTCCGTCGCACCGAGAACGGCCGCTGTCGCGGCCGTCGTCGCCGCCGCGCTGGCCGCCGGCCTGCTCGCCGGCTCCTCCGCCGCCTCCGCCGACGCCGCCGCGGTCCGGATCCACGACATTCAGGGCACCACCCGCACATCTCCGCTGGCCGGTCAGCAGGTGACCGAGGTTCCCGGAATCGTCACGGGTGTACGGACCTACGGCTCCAGGGGCTTCTGGCTCCAGGACCCGGAGGCGGACGCCAACCCCGCCACCAGCGAGGGTGTCTTCGTCTTCACCGGCTCCGCCCCGACCGTCGCCGTCGGCGACAAGGTGCTGGTCTCCGGCACGGTCATCGAGTACGTCCCGGGCGGCACGTCCTCCGGCAACCAGTCGCTGACGGAGATCACCAAGCCGGCCGTCACCGTCGTCTCCTCCGGCAACGAACTGCCCGCGCCGGTCACCATCTCCGCGTGGTCGGTGCCTTCGGCGTACGCCCCGGCCGGCGACGCGGCGGCGGGCGGCAGCATCAACGCCCTCCCCCTCGAGCCCCGTAAGTACGCCCTGGACTACTACGAGTCGCTGGAGGGCGCGAACGTCCGCATCGGAACCTCCCGCGTCGTCGGCGCCACCGACCCCTTCGCGGAGCTGTGGGTGACGGTGAAGCCGTTCGAGAACCCGAGCCGCCGCGGCGGCACGGTCTACCGCTCGTACACCGCGCAGAACACCGGCCGGCTGCAGATCCAGTCGCTGACGCCGCTCGCCCAGAAGCCCTTCCCCAAGGCGAATGTCGGGGATGTGCTGGCCGGGACGACCGAAGGGCCCCTGGACTTCAACCAGTTCGGCGGCTACACGATCACGGCCCGCACCCTCGGCACGGTCGCCGACCGGGGTCTGGAGCGTGAGTCGACGCGCAAGCAGAGGCGCGGCGAGCTGGCGGTCGCCACGTACAACGTGGAGAACCTCGACCCCTCCGACCCGCAGGCGAAGTTCGACGCGCTCGCGGCCGCCGTGGTGAACAACCTCGCCTCGCCGGACATCCTGGCCCTGGAGGAGATCCAGGACGACAACGGCGCCAAGAACGACGGCACGGTCGCGGCGGGCGAGACGCTGAAGAAGTTCACCGCGGCGATCGCGGCGGCGGGCGGCCCGGCGTACGAGTGGCGGACCCTCGACCCCGAGAACAACAAGGACGGCGGCGAGCCCGGCGGCAACATCCGTCAGGTCTTCCTCTTCAACCCGGAGCGGGTCTCCTTCACGGACCGGCCGGGCGGAGACGCGAAGACGGCGACCGGCGTCGTGCAGGAGCGGGGCCGGGCGGCGCTGACGCTCTCCCCGGGCCGGATCGACCCGGCGAACGCCGCCTGGGAGAACAGCCGCAAGCCGCTGGCGGGCGAGTTCACCTTCCGCGGACGCACGGTCTTCGTGATCGCCAACCACTTCGGCTCGAAGGGCGGCGACGAGGGCCTGGCCTCGCACCACCAGCCGCCGGTCCGCTCCTCGGAGACCAAGCGTCTGCAGCAGGCGCAGGCGGTCAATGCCTTCGTCAAGGACATTCTGAAGGCCGACCGCCGGTCCGACGTGCTGGTCCTCGGGGACATCAACGACTTCGAGTTCTCGGCGACGACGAAGGCCCTCACCGACGGCGGCGCGCTCTACCCGGCGGTCAAGTCGCTGCCGCGCTCGGAGCGTTACTCGTACGTCTTCCAGGGCAACAGCCAGGTCCTCGACCAGATCCTGACCAGCCCGTCGATCGACGACTTCGCGTACGACAGCGTGCACATCAACGCGGAGTTCGCGGACCAGAACAGCGACCACGACCCGCAGGTACTGCGCTTCCGCCCGTAAGACCCGTCCCGCTACGCGCCCGCGCTGAAGCTCAGCGCGGGCGTGTACCGGTTCACGCCGCCGCCGGTCACGCCCGGGAAGCTCTGCACCTTCGCCCACTGCGGGGTTCTCGACCCCACCCCGTCGCCGGGGCCGGCCAGGGCCTCGCGGTGGGCCTCGGCGCTCTCCCACTCCGCGTAGTTGAGCACGCGTGTCCCGTCCAGGCTGATGTGGAAGTGTCCGGCGATCCCGCCCGGGTGCAGACCCGAATCGGACTCCAGAGCCTCGAAGACCGCGTCCACCCAGGCCCGCTGCCGCGCGGCGTCCGGCCCGTCGAACTCCACGTCCACGATCACGACGCACCCGGGGACCCGCCGGTCGTCCGGGCCCAGGCCGCCGCTGCGGTAGAGCGCGTACGAATGGATCCCGAGCCGCTCGATGCCGGGCACCGCGGCGTCGATCTCCGCGTTCCGCTCGTCCCTGAAGGTGCGGAAGAACTCCTGGTAGGCGTCCTCGTCCGTCCACTGTGTGTAGTGGAGGAGCGTCCTGCCGTCCTCGCCGATGTGCACGGTGTACGACAGCAGCCCGGCATGGGGCCAGTCCCGGCTCTGCCACACCTTCGAGACGGCCTCGACGGCCGCCCGCTGCCGATCGGGCGTGCCGACGTCCCAGGTGGACACCTTGACGACGCCGACGCCGACGCCGGGCCGGCCGAGGTCGGGCCGGGCGTCGGGCTGCACACTCACGTTCGCGGTCATGACGAATCTCCTCACCGAGCGCGCCGTTGCGGTGCGCCGCTGATCACCATCGTGAAACGTGAACCATGGTTGGGGTCAACAACCACAGCGGACGGATCACTGTTCAGCACTGCTTGCCCCTCAGCTCAAGAAGATCTAAGTGGACCTTCACTGTCCGTCGGGCCGAAACTGCGGAGCATGACAACACCACGGCCGTTCGGCCGCGCCCTCTGCGCGATGATCACGCCCTTCACCGACTCCGGTGAGCTGGACCTGGACGCGGCCGCGCGCCTCGCCGTGCATCTGGTGTCCGAGGGCTGCGACGGACTGGTCCTGAACGGCACCACAGGCGAGTCCCCGACCACTACGGACGCCGAGAAGACCGCGCTGGTACGAGCCGTGCGCCAAGCGGTCGGCGACAGCGCCGCCGTCGTCGCGGGCGTGGGCAGCGCATCCACGCGGCACACCGTCGAGCTGGCGCGCGCGGCCGAACAGGCGGGCGCAGACGGCCTGTTGGTGGTCACGCCGTACTACAGCCGCCCGCCGCAGGACGCGGTCGAGGCTCATTTCCGCAACGTCGCCGACGCCACCGCACTGCCCGTGATGCTCTACGACATCCCCGGCCGCACCGGCACCCGCATCGAGCCCGGCACTGTCCTGCGCCTCGCCGGGCACCCCCGCATCGTCGCGGTCAAGGACTGCGCGTACGACCTGCTCGGCTCGGCCAAGGTGATCGCGTGCACCTCGCTCGCGTACTACTCGGGCTGCGAGGAGCTGAATCTGCCGCTGTATGCGGTGGGCGGCGCGGGCTTCGTCAGCACGGTCGCGAATGTCGCGCCGCGGCAGCTGCGTGCGGTGCTCGACGCATACGACAAGGGCGCCACCGCCGAGGCCACCCGCCTCAACGGGCTCACGCTCCCCCTGGCCGAACTGATGATGGCGTCGGGCCTGCCCGGCACGGTGACGGCGAAGGCACTGCTGGACGCGGGCCCGGTCCGCGAACCACTGCAGCCCGCGGGCCGCGAGGCGACCCACGGGCTGCGCGTGGCGTACGAGGAGCTGCTGGCGGAATCAGGCCCGGCTGGGGGTCCCCCCGGACGAAGTCTGGGGGGAGTCTGAGGACGAACCGGCTGCCCGGGCGGCGGCCCCGGGCAACTAGTTGTGGCTGTGCAGGATGTCGTTCAGGCCGCCCCAGACCGCGTTGTTCGGGCGGGCCTCGACGGAGCCGGTGACCGAGTTGCGGCGGAAGAGGATGTTGCTCGCGCCGGAGAGCTCACGGGCCTTGACGATCTGCCCGTCGGGCATGGTGACCCGGGTGCCCGCGGTGACGTACAGACCGGCCTCGACGACGCACTCGTCGCCGAGCGCGATGCCGACGCCCGCCTCCGCGCCGATCAGGCAGCGCTCGCCGATGATGATGCGGACGTTGCCGCCGCCGGAGAGGGTGCCCATGGTGGAGGCGCCGCCGCCGATGTCAGAGCCGTCGCCGACGACGACGCCCGCGGAGATACGGCCCTCGACCATCGACGTGCCGAGCGTGCCGGCGTTGAAGTTGACGAAGCCCTCGTGCATCACGGTGGTGCCCTCGGCGAGGTGCGCGCCGAGCCGGACGCGGTCGGCGTCGGCGATGCGTACGCCCTTGGGCGCGACGTAGTCCGTCATCCGCGGGAACTTGTCGATGCTCGTCACGGCCAGGTGCAGGCCTTCGGCGCGGGCGTTCAGCCGCACGCTCTCCACCTGGTCGACGGCGACCGGGCCGAGCGAGGTCCAGGCGACATTGGCGAGCAGCCCGAAGAGACCGTCCAGGTTCTGGCCGTGCGGCTTGACCAGCCGGTGGCTCAGCAGGTGCAGGCGCAGATACGCGTCGTGTGCGTCCAGCGGCTTGTCGTCGAGCGAGGCGATGACCGTGCGGACGGCGACGATCTCTACGCCGCGGCGGGCATCCGGGCCGATGGCCCTGGCGGCGCCTTCACCGAGCAGCTCGACGGCACGCTCGGCGGTCAGCCGCTCGGTCCCGGCGGGCCCGGGCTCGGCGACGAGCCCGGGGGCGGGGAACCAGGTGTCCAGGACAGTGCCGTCGGGGGTCAGGGTGGCGAGTCCGGCGGCGACGGCGCCGGTGGTGCGAGTAGCAGTGGTGCTGTCGGGCGAGTCAGTCATGGTGGAACGCTAACCGGCAAGGGCCCGCGGGAGCGAACCGGTCTCAGTTGACGGGCGCGTACGGAGCCTCCCGGCCGCGAGAACCATGGCTCCGGCGGCCCCCGCGATCACCGCGCAGGCGGGCCAGAGCAGGCCGGGCGCGGTGGAGTAGAGGGCTCCGCCCAGCGGCGGGGCGAGTACCTGGCCGCTGACGGAGGCCCCCGCGTACAAGCTCTGGAAGCGGCCCTGCGCATGGGCGGGGGCCTCGTCGGCGACGTAGGCGGTGGCGGTGGTCTTGTAGAGGATCTCGCCCGCTGTCAGCGACAGCATCATGGTGATCGCGAACAGCAGCCCCGCGCCCGGTATCAGTACGGCATAGCCGAGGCCGACGAGCAGCAGCCCGACGCCGACGATGGAGAGCGGGGCGCGTTTGCGCAGGGCGTGTGTCGCGGGGAGTTCGAGGCAGAGGATGACGCCGCCGTTGATGGCGAGCAGCCAGCCGTAGACCTGAGTGCCGAGACCGTGGTCGGCGAGGAAGACGGGCAGTGTGGAGTACTGCTGCCGGTAGACGAGGTCCACGCAGAGGATCGCGGCGAGCAGCACCACGACCGCGGGTCTGGCGCGCAGCTCGCGCCAGACGGACGGGGCGTCCGGGTCGTGGGCGGGTTTGGTGTGCACCGCGGCGCGGGCCGGGAGCACGCGCGATGCGTACGCCGCGAAGGCGAGCGTGCCGAGGCCGTCGACGGCGAAGAGCCAGTCGTACGAGGTGTGGGCGGCGAGCAGCGCGCCGAGCGGGGGGCCGACGGTGAAGCCGGCGTTGCCCGCGAAGCGCATCACGGCGAAGCCCTGGCGGCGTGCGCCCTCGGGGACGGAGACGGCGACGAGCGCGGAGTTGGCGGCACGTACGACGCCGGAGGCGTACTCGGCGAGGGGCAGCGCCGCGTACAGCGCGACGACGGGGAGCAGCGGGAGGGTGACAAGGACCGCGCCACTCACGGTCGCCCCGGCCAGGAGGGCACGGCGGTGGCCGTAGCGGTCGCCGAACCAGCCGCCGGTGAAGTTCCCGGCGACCAGCCCCGCACCGCCGATGCCGCTGATCAGCCCGGCCTGGGTGACGGTCAGCCCGCGGGGGCCCGTCAGATACACGAAGAGGTAGACGAAGGTGAGACTGACGACGGAGTTGAAGAACCCGCCGAAGGCCAGTAGCCGTACCGCCCGCGGCACGTCCCGCAGCATCCCCATGCTCCCCGCCCCCAGTGAGTTCCTTTTGGGAACGGACTATGTCAGCGGGGGCGCCGCGGGTCAACAACGGCAGGGACGCATCGCCCTCGGCCGCACCGCCCTCAGGCCGCGTCACCTCGGAGGCACCCCGTCGGAGGCACCCCGTTGGACGTACCCCCTCAGGCGCGTCGCCCACGGACGCACCCCTCGGCGAGGTGCGCGCCGAGCCCGGCAGCGACGGCGCTTCACGCCACCTCGGCCGCACCCCCTCGACGCATCGATCCCGGCGAATCCCCTCAGCCGATGATCCGCGCCAGCATCTCCCGCGCGTACTCCGCCTCGTACTGCGCGTCCGTCAGCAGCACCTGCAGACAGATCCCGTCCATCAGCGCCACCAGCGCCCGCGCCGTGACCGGATCGGTCCGCCCGGCCAGGATCTCGGCGAGCTCCAGGCACCACTCCGCGGCGACCGGCCGCAGTGCGGGCCGCCGCAGGGCCGCCAGATAGAGCTCGTACTCCAGCTCCACGCCCGTACGCTCCCCGGCGAGCCACTCCCCCATCACGCGGGCGAGCTCCTCGGCGAGGTCGGCGTCCGGGTCTGCGAGCGCGCCGCTCTTCCGGACCACTGCCGCGAACCCCTCGTTGGCCTGGCGCAACGCGGCGACCAGCAGCTCGTCGAGGGAGGCGAAGTGATACGTCGTCGAGCCGAGCGGCACATCGGCCTCCGCCGCCACCGTGCGGTGGCTGAGCCCGGCGATCCCGCTTTTGCCGACCACCCGGATCGCCGCGTCGATGATGCGCTGACGCCGCTCGGGGTCGTACCGCCGCGCCATCAGTGAGCACCGCCCGCGTTGAGCACCACGACGCCGACGATCACCAGCGCGATGCCCGTGATCCTTACCAGACTGGTCGACTCACCCAGGAAGATCATGCCGATGGCGGCGATCGCGGCCGTGCCGACGCCGGCCCAGATCGTGTACGCGGTGCCCACCGACATGGTCTTGAGCGTCTGGGCGAGCAGCGAGAAGGCGAGCACATATCCCGCGACGGTGAGCAGCGAAGGCCACAACCGGGTGAAGCCCTCGCTGTACTTCATGGCCGTCGTCCCGGCCACCTCCGCCGCGATGGCCGCGGCCAGCAGTCCGTATCCCATGCGTACGACAGTACACAACGTTGGGTACGCGCGTACACAACGCTACCGGGGCCGCCGCGTCGCCCGCCCTAGTCGAGCAGCGTCTTCTTCGGCCGCAGCACACAGAACTCGTTGCCCTCGGGGTCGGCGAGCACCACCCAGGTCGCCTCGGGCCCCTGCCCGACGTCGGCCCGTCGCGCCCCGAGCCCGATGATCCTCTCGACCTCGGCGGCCTGGTCGTCGGGCGTGAGGTCGATGTGCAGCCGGTTCTTGACACTCTTGCGCTCGGCCACGGGCACGAAGGTGATCCCCGGCAGGGCGGACTCGTCGGCCCCGATGACGATTTCGTCATCGGCCTCGAAGACCACCCTCCAGTTCAGAACCTGGCTCCAGAAGCGGGCGAGGGCCGGCAGATCGTGGGCGTCGACGACGACGGTGTACAGCGAAACGGCCATGCCCGCCAGTGTGCCTGGCGGGCATGGCCGTTTCGTGGAACTCGGCGGAGCCGGGTCTCGGACGGCTGGTCTCAGACGGCTCAGACGTTGAAGCCCAGCGCGCGCAGCTGCTCGCGTCCGTCGTCCGTGATCTTGTCCGGTCCCCACGGCGGCATCCAGACCCAGTTGATCTTCAGTTCGCTGACGAGGCCGTCCGTCGCCGACTTCGCCTGGTCCTCGATCACATCGGTCAGCGGACAGGCCGCGGACGTCAGCGTCATGTCCAGGGTCGCGACATTGGACTCGTCGATGTGGATGCCGTAGATCAGGCCGAGGTTGACCACGTCGATGCCCAGCTCGGGGTCGACGACGTCGTAAAGCGCCTCGCGGACCTCCTCCTCGGAGGCCGGCTTCAGTGCGGTGCCTGCGTTCTCAGTCATGCCGTCTTCCTCTCGGGGGCCTCACCCAGCGCCTGGGCGGTCGCGTCCTTCCACGCCATCCAGCTCAGCAGCGCGCACTTCACCCGGGCCGGGTACTTGGAGACGCCGGCGAACGCGACCGCGTCTTCCAGCACCTCCTCCATCGCGTCGTCGGGCTCCAGCTGGCCCTTGGACTGCATCAGCTCCAGGAAGCTCGCCTGGATCTTCTGCGCCTCGGCGAGTTCCTTGCCGACCAGCAGCTCGTTCAGCACGGACGCGCTGGCCTGGCTGATGGAGCAGCCCTGGCCCTCGTACGAGATGTCCGCGATCAGCGAGCCTTCGTACCGCACACGCAGAGTGATCTCGTCGCCGCAGGTCGGATTGACGTGGTGCACCTCGGCATCGCCATCCCGCAAGCCCCGCCCGTGCGGGTGCTTGTAGTGGTCCAGGATGACTTCCTGGTACATCGAATCAAGCTTCACGTCCCAGCCCTTCAGCCGAAGAAGTTCCGTACGTGCTCCAGCCCGTCGATCAGCGCGTCGACCTCCGTGGGCGTGGAGTACAGATAGAACGACGCCCGCGTGGTCGCAGGAATTCCGTACCGCAGGCAGACCGGCCGCGCGCAGTGGTGGCCGACCCGGACCGCGATGCCCTGCTCGTCGAGGACCTGGCCCACGTCGTGCGGGTGGATATCGCCAAGCGTGAACGAGATCGCGGCGCCGCGCTCCTCGGCCGTGGTGGGGCCGATGATCCTCAGGTCCGGGACGTCGAGCAGCCGCTTCACCGCGTACTCGGTGAGGATGTGCTCATGCTGGGCGATCTTGTCCATGCCGATCGCGGAGAGGTAGTCCACGGCCGCGCCGAGGCCGACGGCCTGGGCGATCGGGGGCGTACCGGCCTCGAACTTGTGCGGCGCGGGGGCGTACGTCGAGGAGTGCATCGACACGGTCTCGATCATCTCGCCGCCACCGAGGAACGGCGGCAGGTCCTCGAGCAGCTCCTGGCGGCCCCACAGCACGCCGATGCCGGTCGGGCCGCACATCTTGTGGCCGGTGAAGGCCACGAAGTCGGCCTGCAGCGCCTGCACGTCCAGGGGCATGTGCGGCGCGGCCTGCGAGGCGTCGATCAGGACCAGCGCGCCGACGTCCTGCGCGCGGCGCACGATCGCCTCGACCGGGTTGACCGTGCCCATGATGTTGGAGACCAGCGTGAAGGAGACGATCTTCGTCTTCTCGGTGATGATCTCTTCGATGTTGGACAGGTCGAGACGGCCGTCGTCGGTGAGGCCGAACCACTTCAGCTTCGCGCCGGTGCGCTGCGAGAGCAGCTGCCACGGCACGATGTTGGAGTGATGCTCCATCTCGGTGATGACGATCTCGGTCTCGTGATCCACGCGGTAGGGCTCGTCCGCCCAGCCGAGCATGTTGGCCACGAGGTTGAGTGACTCCGAGGCGTTCTTGGTGAAGATGACCTCGTCGCGGCTCGGCGCGTTGATGAAGGCAGCGACCTTGTCGCGGGCTCCCTCGTACAGCGCCGTGGCTTCCTCGGCGAGCACATGCACGCCCCGGTGGACGTTGGCATTGTGCTGTTCGTAGTACTCGCTCAGCACATCGAGCACCTGGCGCGGCGTCTGTGACGTCGCCGCGTTGTCCAGGTACACGAGCTTCTTCCCGTCATGGATCAAGCGGTCCAGGATCGGGAAGTCCTTGCGGATCGCCTCGGTGTCGAGGAGGCCGGGGAGCCCCTGGCGGGCCACTGTCACGCGGATACGCCACCCTTCGTGTATGCCTCGTAGCCCTCGGCCTCGAGCTTGTCGGCGAGCTCGGCGCCGCCGGACTCGGCGATGCGGCCGTTCGCGAAAACGTGCACGAAGTCGGGCTTGATGTAGCGCAGGATGCGCGTGTAGTGCGTGATCAGCAGGGTGCCGACCTCGCCGCTCTCGTGGACGCGGTTGACGCCCTCGGAGACCTGGCGCAGAGCGTCGACGTCCAGGCCGGAGTCGGTCTCGTCCAGGATCGCGATCTTCGGCTTGAGGAGCTCCAGCTGGAGGATCTCGTGGCGCTTCTTCTCACCGCCGGAGAAGCCCTCGTTGACATTGCGCTCGGCGAAGGCCGGGTCCATCTGGAGCTGCTCCATGGCGGACTTGACCTCCTTCACCCAGGTACGCAGCTTCGGGGCCTCGCCGCGGATCGCGGTGGCGGAGGTGCGCAGGAAGTTGGAGACCGAGACGCCGGGGACCTCGACCGGGTACTGCATGGCGAGGAACATGCCGGCGCGGGCGCGCTCGTCGACGGTCATCTCCAGGACGTCCTCGCCGTCCAGGGTGACGGTGCCGCTGGTGATCGTGTACTTGGGGTGACCCGCGATGGAGTACGCGAGCGTCGACTTGCCGGAGCCGTTGGGGCCCATGATGGCGTGGGTCTCGCCCTGCTTCACGGTCAGGTCGACGCCCTTGAGGATCTCCCGGGGGCCGTTCTCGGCCTCGACGGAAACGTGCAGGTCGCGGATTTCAAGCGTTGCCATGGGTGACTCAGGACTCCTGGGTGACGGAGACGAGCACATCGTCCCCTTCGATCTTTACGGGGTATACGGGGACGGGGCGCGTCGCGGGAAGGCCGGACGGCTTGCCGGTGCGCAGGTCGAAGCTGGAGCCGTGCAGCCAGCACTCGATCTGGCAGTCCTCCACCTCGCCTTCGGACAGCGACACATTCGCGTGCGAGCAGACGTCATAGATCGCGAAAACCTCACCCCCGGTCTGGACGAGGGACACCGGCGTGCCGTCGAGTTCCACCCTCTTCGGGGTGTCCTCCTCCAGCTCGCTCAGCGCACAGGCTTTGACGAAGCCCATCAGACGGAAGCCTCCAGCTCGGCGTCGATCTTGGCGAGCAGGCGCTCCTCGACATCGGGCAGACCGATCTTCTGGACCAGTTCGGCGAAGAAGCCGCGGACCACCAGACGTCGCGCCTCGTCGGCGCGGATGCCGCGGGACTGCAGGTAGAAGAGTTGCTCGTCGTCGAAGCGACCGGTGGCGGAGGCATGTCCCGCACCGACGATCTCGCCGGTCTCGATCTCCAGGTTCGGCACGGAGTCGACCCGCGCGCCGTCCGTGAGGACGAGGTTGCGGTTCATCTCGTATGTGTCGGTGCCCTCGGCCTTGGCCTCGATCAGGACGTCGCCGATCCAGACGGCGTGTGCGTCCTGGCCCTGGAGGGCGCCCTTGTAGGCGGCGTTGGAGCGACAGTGCGGGGCGTTGTGGTCGACCATCAGACGGTGCTCTTGGTGCTGGCCCGCGTCGGTGAAGTACAGGCCGAAGAGCTCGGCCTCGCCTCCGGTGCCGGCGTACCGGACGCGCGGGTGGAGACGTACGACATCGCCGCCGAAGGTGACCACGATCGACTTGAAGGAGGCGTCCCGGCCGACCAGGGCGTTGTGCTGGGCGACGTGGACGGCCTTGTCGTCCCAGTCCTGGACGGAGACGACGGTGAGCTTCGCGCCGTCGCCCAGCAGGAAGTCGACGTTGGCCGCGACGACCGTGTCACCGGTGTGGTCGATGACCACGACGGCTTCGGCGAAGGCGCCGAGCTCGATGACCTGGTGGGCGTAGGCGGTGCCGCCCTCGCCGTGCACGGCGATCCGGACCGGCTCGGTGAGCACGGTCTCCTTGGGCACGGTGACGACAGAGGCCTTCTCGAAGGAGGAGTACGCCTGGGCGGCCACCCGGTCCACAGGAGTGCCGGCCCTGCCGATCCGCGCGTCGTCACGGCCCACGGTCTCGACGACGACGCCTTCGGGGGCGTCGATGTCGACCCTGATGCCGGTGCCGTTCGCGACGGCGCTGCCGTCGTGCAGACCGCGCAGCCGCTCCAGCGGAGTGAAGCGCCACTCCTCCTCGCGGCCGTGCGGTACCGGGAAGTCCGCCACGTCGAAGGACGGGGGCGCACTCATGCGGGTGGCGACGGTCGACTCGGCGGCCACCGCGATCGAACCGGCAGTGGTGGACCCCGCCGGAATGTTCTGAGCCTCAGCCATGGCTGTCGTCTTGCTCTCTTCCTACGTCAGACAGAAAAACAGTCGCTGCTCGGGACCGACAGGCTGTGCTAGCCCACCGAGCCCTCCATCTGCAGCTCGATCAGCCGGTTGAGCTCCAGCGCGTACTCCATGGGCAGTTCCTTGGCGATCGGCTCGACGAAGCCGCGCACGATCATCGCCATCGCCTCGAACTCGGTCATGCCGCGGCTCATCAGGTAGAAGAGCTGGTCCTCGGAGACCTTGGAGACGGTCGCCTCGTGGCCCATGGACACGTCGTCCTCGCGGACATCGACGTACGGGTAGGTGTCGGACCGCGAGATCGTGTCGACCAGCAGCGCGTCACAGAGCACATTGGACTTCGCGCCCGGCGCGCCCTCGCCGATCTCGATCAGACCACGGTAGGACGTGCGGCCTCCGCCTCGCGCCACCGACTTGGAGACGATGTTGGACGAGGTGTTCGGGGCCATGTGGACCATCTTGGCGCCGGCGTCCTGGTGCTGGCCCTCGCCCGCGAAGGCGATGGACAGGGTCTCGCCCTTGGCGTGCTCGCCCATCAGGTAGACGGCCGGGTACTTCATGGTGACCTTGGAGCCGATGTTGCCGTCGACCCACTCCATGGTCGCGCCCTCGTACGCCACGGCGCGCTTGGTGACCAGGTTGTAGACGTTGTTCGACCAGTTCTGGATCGTCGTGTAGCGGCAGCGGCCGCCCTTCTTGACGATGATCTCGACGACGGCGCTGTGCAGCGAGTCCGAGGAGTAGATCGGGGCGGTGCAGCCCTCGACGTAGTGGACGTAGGCGTCCTCGTCGACGATGATCAGCGTCCGCTCGAACTGGCCCATGTTCTCCGTGTTGATACGGAAGTAGGCCTGCAGCGGGATGTCGACGTGCACGCCCTTCGGCACGTAGATGAACGATCCGCCGGACCACACGGCTGAGTTCAGCGAGGCGAACTTGTTGTCGCCTACCGGGATGATCGTGCCGAAGTACTCCTGGAAGAGCTCCGGGTGCTGCTTCAGCGCGGTGTCCGTGTCCAGGAAGATGACGCCCTGCTCCTCCAGGTCCTCACGGATCTGGTGGTAGACGACCTCGGACTCGTACTGGGCGGCGACGCCGGCGACCAGGCGCTGCTTCTCCGCCTCCGGGATGCCGAGCTTGTCGTACGTGTTCTTGATGTCCTCGGGCAGGTCCTCCCAGGACTCCGCCTGCTTCTCGGTGGACCGTACGAAGTACTTGATGTTGTCGAAGTCGATCCCCGACAGGTCGGAGCCCCAGCTCGGCATGGGCTTCTTGTCGAACAGCCGCAGCCCCTTGAGGCGCAGCTTCAGCATCCACTCCGGCTCGTTCTTCTTCATCGAGATGTCGCGGACGACTTCCTCGGACAGGCCGCGCTTCGCCGTGGCACCGGCCGCGTCGGAGTCGGCCCAGCCGAATTCGTACGTACCCAGACCCTCGAGTTCGGGGTGGGCAGTCTCCGTGGGGAGAGTCATGCGGGGTTCCTCCCGGCCGTGCTTGCGGATGCTGATGGTGTCGTGGTCTTGGGGATGAACGTCGTGCAGACCCCGTCGCCGTGCGCGATGGTGGCCAGTCGCTGTACATGCGTTCCCAGCAGGCGCGAGAAGGTCTCGGTCTCCGCCTCGCACAGCTGTGGGTACTGCTCGGCCACATGGGCGACCGGGCAGTGGTGCTGGCAGAGCTGCTCACCGACCGGTGCGTTACGCGCCGTAGCAGCGTACCCGTCGGCACTCAGGGCCTTGGCCAGCGCTTCGGTGCGCTGCTCGGGGGCAGCGGCCTCTATCGCCTTGCGGTAGGCCACCGCCTGCGCCTCGAGGCGGTCGCGGGCGAAGGCGGCGACCGCCGCCTCTCCTGCTGCCCCTCCGCCTGCGGCCCGCTCGATCCAGCGGAGAGCGTCCACGGCCAGTGCGTCGTACGCCTGGTCGAAAGCGTCCCGGCCGCAGTCGGTCAGCGCGAACACCTTGGCGGGTCGGCCACGGGTGCGTGCGCCGTAGACCCGCTGCTCACGGGGCTCGATGACGTTCTCGCTGACGAGCGAGTCGAGGTGGCGGCGGACGGCGGCCTGGGTGAGGCCCAGGCGACCCGCGAGATCGGCCACGGTGGACGGGCCGTGGTCCAGGATGGACCGCGCGACCCGGTTGCGCGTGGAGTGCTCACCGGTCGCGAGTTCCTCGTGCGGAGCCTCGCCGACGTTTTTCACAACGCCATTGTTGCGTAATTCCTCTGACAGTGACAACTGCCGTCCGAGGCGTGAACCGGTGCGCTTCATCACTAAGGGTCACCTAAGAACAGGGCCCGTCCGGCGGCTGCCGAACGGGCCCTGACCTGGGAATAACCGGGAAATTACCCGGCAAGATCCGGACGGTCGGTGACCCTGATCGAATTCACCAGAGTCTTGCCGGAATTCGCCACGAAACGCAGGTTGAGCCGGCCGTCGGTGACCCGCACCGTGAAGGCCCGATCGTGCGCGGTGCGGACGCCCGCCTCCAGCGCCAGGTCGAGGTTGGGAACGTACTGCGTCCCCTCGGCCATCACGTCGAAGACCCGGTCCGTCGGATCCTTGGAGCTCAGCTCCGCGAAGCCCAGCTCGATCCGGTAGGTGCCGGCCGACAGGCCGTCGAAGCGGTACTCGTACATGCCCTGGCGGGCGGTCCGGTAGAGCTTCGGGTCGGCCGCGCCCGTGATCGAACGGGTGGTGGAGAGCTCACTGGCGCTGCCCAGATATCCGTACGCGCCGTCGGCGTGCTTGCGATCCGGCCCCCAGGTGTCGCCGAGGGCGTCCACCGAGGATCTGGCCGTGCCGGTGTCGATCGCCGTCTGATAGGCGGGCACGACCACGGTGACCGGGATGTCGATCACCGGTCTGCGGCCGCTGTCGGACTTCACCTGCAGGGTCCCGGTCAGGACCGTGCCCGGGGCGGCCCCGGTGGTGTCGACGCTGAGCGCGATCTGCTGCGATGCGCCGGCCGCCAGTTGTCCGGCGCCGGGCGCCGCCTTGATCCAGCTCTTGCCGTCCTTCTCGGCGACCGTGAAGGGGCTGGCGGAGCCGGTGTTGGCGAGGGTGAGCGTACGGGTGCGCTGCTGCGCCGCCGGTACGACGACGGTGAGGGCCGTGCTGTCGGCGGCGACCCGGCCGGTCTTGAGGGCCGCGTCGGACACCGCGATCTCACCGGGCTTCGGGGTCTGCTGGGCGCTCGCCCCGGTGTATGCGGCGGCGGAGACGGCGATGTCGTACGGAGCGCCGGCGGGCACCTGGAGGAGATAGCCGCCGTCGGCGCCGGTGGTGTCGCTGCCGGTCGCCGTGCCTGCGCTGCTCACCGCGACGGACGCGCCCGGCACCGGCTTGCCGTCGTTGGCGTCGGTGACCCGGCCCGCGACGACCGCGGTCTTGGTCGTACGGAAGGCGATGACCGTTCCGTCCCGGACGGTGCCCTCATTGAAGGAGTAGAGAAGCGCGTCGGTGCCGGTCGCGTTCTCGGCGCCGATGGTCGCGCCGGAGCCGTTCTCGAAGCCGGTTCCGGAGATGTCCTTGTACTGGAAGGACGCGGAGCCGTCCTCGCCGAGGACCGCGGCGAAGGAGACCCGCTCTGCCGTGGTCGCCGCGATCAGCGCGTTGCGCCATTCGACGACGATCTTCCGGTGCGGGGCGGTGCCGGTCGCGGACCAGTACACGCCCGCGTCGGCGTCGACCGTGAGGTTGTCCCAGAACGGATAGAGCGAGCCGTTGGGCGCGAAGGCGGTGGGCAGGGTGGTGTTGCTGCTGGAGGTGGAGGCGGTCCCGAAGGAGAGCACCCCGTCGATGGAGGCGCTCGCCGACCGGTAGGTGCGTCCGTAGAGCGCCACCGGGAACGGCAGCTCGAAGGAGGCCGTCCCGAAGGTGGTGCTGGTGTACGCCAGCTTGGTGGCACCGGCCGGGAAGTCGCCGCCGCCCAGCGTGCAGGCGGTGCCGAAGGCGTCGGTCCGGTCGGGCAGGACGATGTCCTTGACCGTGTTCCCGGTGACCTCGACGCGGACGCTGGTCGCCGATGCGCAGCGGTGGCCCGGGGTGACGGCGAGGTCGTACGTGCCGACCGGGAGCCGCAGCGTGTACCCGCCGTCGGCGCCGGACTTGGTGGTGACCGGGGTGCCCTGGGCGGTGACGACGGCGCTCGCCTCGGCTCCGCCGTGGCTGGTGACCTTGCCGGTGACGTCGGCGGACGCGGCCTCGTCGAGCGCGAAGTCCTTGACCGTGCTGCCGTTCTCGACGACGGTGACGGCGCCCTGGGCGGTGACGTATCCGAACTTGGCGACCCTGACGGTGTAGTCGCCGACCATCAGCTTCGGCAGGGCGTAGCCGCCGTCGGCGCCGGTGGTGACGGTCGTCTT
Organism: Streptomyces sp. NPDC002870; assembly: GCF_042888505.1. Lineage (NCBI taxonomy): Bacteria > Bacillati > Actinomycetota > Actinomycetes > Kitasatosporales > Streptomycetaceae > Streptomyces > Streptomyces sp. NPDC002870. Next base: position 102,540 of record NZ_JBIAPW010000013.1, on the reverse strand, counting down.
CATCGGGCCTTCGAAGCGCAGGGCGGCGTCGGCGAGCGGGCCGGCGGCCGTGCTGACCTTTCCGCTGACCGCGCCGAGCGCGCCACGCGGGGCGGCGGTGACGGCGGCGTACGCGTCGAGGCGGCCCTCGCCGAAGACGTTGTTGTCGGCGGCGCTACCGCCGCAACTGGTGTTGTCCACGTCGACGGCGGTGGAGTCGAGGAGCTTCTCGGTCTCGGCGACGTTGCCGCGGATCGCGGGCGACGCCGACCACATCAGCGCCACGGTGGCGGCGGTGTGCGGTGAGGCCATCGACGTACCGGAGATGGAGTTGTAGCCGCCGCCCGTCCAGGAGGAGCGGACGTTGACGCCGGGTGCGGCGAGGTTGGGCTTGAGCCCGCCGGCCTCGCCGGTGCCGCGCGAGGAGAAGGACGCGATGGCGTTGTTGATGTCGAAGGCGCCGGAGGAGTACGAGTTGGTGTACGCGCCGGGCGAGCCCGAGGTGTTGCAGCCGGGGCCGCTGTTGCCGTTGGAGAACGCAGGGAAGATGCCCGCGTCCCGCCAGGACTGAACGACCTCCTTGTACCAGGGGTCGATGAGAGCGCTGCCCCAGGAGTTGTTCACCACGTCCGGTGCGAGGTCGGGTCGGGGGTTGGCACCCGCCGGGTCGGTCGGGGCGACGATCCACTGGCCGGAGCGGAGCAGCGAGTCGCGGCTGCAGGAGCTGGACTCACAGCCCTTGGCGGCGATCCACTCGGCGTCGGGGGCGACGCCCACCTGATTGCCCGCGCGGTCGTCGCCGACCATGGTGCCCATGGTGTGGGTGCCGTGGCCGTTGTTGTCGCAGGGGGCTGTGCCGGTGCAGACCTTGGCCGGATCGAACCAGTTGTAGGCGTTGTCGTAGCTGCCGTCGGACTTCAGCCCGCGGTACTTCGCCTTGACTGCCGGGTGGTCGAACTGCACGCCGGAGTCGATGTTGGCGACGACCACACCCTCGCCGCGTACGCCGAGTTCGGACCAGACCTTGGGGGCGTTGATCCGGTCGATGTTCCACTCGACGGCGTCAGGTCGCGGTTCGTTCTTCCCCGGCAGCGGGTCGGGGATGGTGATCGGGTCGTCGGCCTCGAGCGCGGCGACGTCGGTGCGCGCCGCGATCTTCTCGGCGAGGGCCTTGTCGGCGGTGACCTTGAGGGTGTTGGCGATCCAGAAGGACTCGTAGCGGACACCGGCGCTGTCGAGTAGGGCCCTGAGCGGGGCCTGCGACTTCTTGGCGTACGCCAGCTTCGTCTCGTAGAGCGTGCGTGCCTTGGCAGTCTTGCCCTTGGCCCGGCGGGCGGCCGAGGTGTCGGCCTCATGCGTCAGGGCGACCCAGAAGGTCGCCCTGTCCTTGGCGTCGAGCTGCGCGAGGACGCCGGCCTCGGTCTTGATCCGATACGCGGAGGGTGCGGAGGGTAAGGCGGCGTCGGGGTCCTGTGCCTGCGCGGGGGCGGCGCCGAGGGCGAGGGGCAGGGCTACGGATATGGCGGTCAGGGCGGCGAGTGCTGCCCGCCGCCCCGGTCTGCGTCTAGCCACGAACGCTCCTTCGTGAGTGGGTTCGTACCGACACTCGATCGTGAAGGAATTGGCAGGTTCATGTGAAGAACGCCTCAAGAGTCAGTTCAGGCCATTCCCGTCCCGGGCGTCCCTGCCCTTCCGCCGGGGACCTGGGCCCCGCCCCCCGGCGGTCTTGCCGCCCCGCCTAGACTTCCCGGCATGCGAAGCGAGCCCGTCGTCCAGATCCGGGGATTGGTCAAACGGTACGGATCCAAGACGGCCGTGGACGGCCTCGACCTCGAGGTTCCCCAGGGCTCCGTGACCGCCGTCCTCGGCCCCAACGGAGCGGGCAAGACCACCACGGTCGAAACCTGCGAGGGCTACCGCCGCCCCGACGCCGGAACGGTTCGGGTACTCGGCCTCGATCCGGTCGCCGACGCCGCGAAGCTGCGGCCCAGGGTCGGTGTGATGCTCCAGTCCGGCGGCGTCTACTCCGGCGCTCGCGCCGACGAGATGCTCCGCCACATGGCGAAACTGCATGCCCACCCGCTGGACGTGGACGCGCTGATCGAGCGGCTCGGCCTCGGCAGCTGCGGCCGTACGACCTACCGGCGGCTCTCCGGAGGCCAGCAGCAGCGCCTCGCGCTGGCGATGGCCGTGGTCGGCCGTCCCGAACTGGTCTTCCTGGACGAGCCGACCGCCGGCCTCGACCCGCACGCCCGCCGGTCCACCTGGGAGCTCGTACGCGAACTGCGCGCGGACGGCGTCTCCACCGTCCTCACCACCCACTTCATGGACGAGGCCGAAGAGCTGGCGGACCATGTCGCGATCATCGACGCGGGCAAGGTCGTCGCCGACGGCAGCCCGGAACAGCTGTGCCGCGGCGGCGCCGAGAACACGCTGCGCTTCACAGGGCGGCCCGGCCTGGACGTCGGCTCGCTGCTGAAGGCGCTGCCGGACGGCACGGAGGCGGCGGAGCTCACGCCCGGCGCGTACCGGATCACCGGCCAGGTGGACCCGCAGCTGCTGGCGACCGTGACGTCCTGGTGCGCACAGCACGGCGTGATGCCGGACGGCATCTCGGTCGAGCGCCACACCCTGGAGGACGTGTTTTTGGAGCTGACCGGCAAGGAGCTGCGCTCATGAGCGTCGGTACGTACACCCCGGCGCCCGGCGCCGCCCCCCTGCCCCGCATGATCGCGGCGCAGACCGCGTTCGAGACGAAGATGCTGCTGCGCAACGGCGAGCAGCTGCTGCTCACCGTCGTCATCCCCTCGCTCCTGCTGGTGCTGTTCTCGACCGTCGACATCATCGACACCGGAGGGGGCAGGCCGGTCGACTTCTTGGCCCCCGGCGTCCTCGCCCTCGCCGTGATGTCCACCGCCTTCACCGGGCAGGCCATCGCGACCGGCTTCGAGCGGCGGTACGGAGTCCTCAAGCGGCTCGGCGCCTCGCCGCTCCCCCGCTGGGCGCTGATGACCGCCAAGACGCTCTCGGTCCTGGCCACCGAGATCCTCCAGATCGTGCTGCTGACCGTGATCGCGTTCGCGCTCGGCTGGTCACCGGACGGCAACCCCCTTTCCGTACTGCTGCTACTCGTCCTCGGCACGGCCGCCTTCTCCGGCCTCGGTCTGCTGATGGCCGGGACGCTCCGGGCCGAGGCGACGCTGGCAGCCGCCAACCTGGTCTTTCTGCTGCTCCTGGTGGGTGGCGGCGTGATCGTGCCGCTGGACAGGTTCCCGGACGCCGTCCAGTCGGTGCTCGCGCTGCTGCCGATCTCCGCGCTCTCGGACGGTCTGCGCGATGTGCTCCAGCACGGTGCCGCCATGCCGTGGGGCAATCTCGGCATCCTCGCCGTCTGGGCAGCGCTCTCACTGGGCGCGGCCGCCCGGCTCTTCCGCTGGGAGTGACGCAAGCGCCAGGATGAGCCTGCCGGGATCCGCACGGTAGGAGGCCTCCATGGACCGGACTGCCGCGCTGCGACTGGATGCCGAATGGGCCAAGGTGAGGTCCGGCAAGTCCGGCGTCTCGCCCGGCGAGCGCGAGCGCATGCTGACGGATCTGATCGCCGCGCTCGCCCCGCACGCCGATGACGATCTCTCACTCGCCGCGAGGCTGAGTCTGCGCTACGGCGATCTGGCTCGGCACCACTTCGACACCGGCCGACGGGAGGAAGCGCTGACCGCCGTCGGCGAGGCGGTCAGGCGCTGCGAGGAGCCGGCCAGGCACGACGAGGAGCACGCCCGCTGGTACGCCAGGGCGCTGATCAACCAGTCCGTGTATCTCGCAGAGCCGCTCAGCGACGAGCTCGGCATGCCGCGGTACGCCTTCCACCCGCACGGCGAGCAGCCCCCGCCCGGTGACCGCGAGGACGGGCTCGCGGCGCTGGCCGCCACCCGCCGGGCCGTCGAGGTCTGGGAGCGCCTGGACGGGTCGGAGCCGCGCAACCGGGAGGGCCTGGCTCAGGCTCATGTCTTCCTGGGCGACCGGCTGGAGGAGCTGGGCGAGCCGGTGGACGCGGCGGCCTGGGCGGTACGGGCGGAGCGCGAGTTCCAGACCCTGTGGCCGGCGTCTTCCGAAGCACCTGCGCCCGAAGCGCGCGAGGCGGCCCATGCCGCGGCTCTCGAGCACCTCGGCGACCAGCTGGAGCGCAGGCTGCGACGCTGCCCCTTCGACGGCGGTCTGACCCGGCTGCGGGAGCAGGACCTGCTTCCGGCGCGGCTGTTGCCACTGGCGGTGGTGGCGGCGCGTATCGAGGGCGTGGAAGCGGACGCGATCGCCGAGGGGCTGCGGCTGGACGAGGCAGAGGTCCGCCGGATCCTGCGGGCGCGCTCCTGGCGTGCGGTGTGGCGGTTCGACGTCCTTGAGGCCGACGGCTCGTGGACCCCGATGACGTACCCCTGGCGCGGCAGGGATGCGGTGACCGACCGCAGCGCCGAGGCGGTGGCCGCCGAGCTGACCGACGCGTTGCTGCACTCGCCCGACCGGCCGCCGCCGTCGGTGCACTGGCGGATCGCCGTGTGGTGGGAGGAGGAGGAACACCTCGACGGCGCGCGCTTCCGGCTGACGTGCGCACCGCCCTGACCTGGACCGCGCGCCCGGCCGTATACGGACTGGCACCGGACGGGACCCGGACCCGACACCCGGACCCGACACCCGGACCCGACCCCTCGTGAAAACGTGCACAATCGCCCGCTTACGATAGGGCGCGTGCTGACCCCCCTCGCCTATATCGCCCAGCGCTGGACGCCGACTCCCAAAACGCTCCGGCGCGCCGCGCTCTCCGCCGTCGTGATGAGCGTGGTCATCATCGTCACCGGCGGCGCGGTCCGGCTGACCGGCTCCGGCCTCGGCTGCGACACCTGGCCCAAGTGCACGGACGACAGTCTCTTCGCCACGCCCGAGCAGGGCGTCCACGGCGCGATCGAGTTCGGCAACCGGATGCTGACGTACGTCCTGTCGGCCGCGGTCGGCTGGACGATCATCGCGGCGCGCGCGGTCAAGCCACTGCGGCGCGGGCTGACCCGGCTCGCCTGGTCGCAGTTCTGGATCGTGATGGGCAACGCGGTGCTCGGCGGCATCACCGTGTGGGCGGGCCTCAACCCGTGGACCGTGGCCGGGCATTTCATGCTCGCCACCGGGCTGCTCACGGTCGCCACTGTCACCTGGCAGCGGGCCCGCGAGGGCGACGGCGCACCGCGCCCACGCGTACCGCGCCCGGTCCGCAAGCTGTCGTGGGCGATCGTCGTCACCTCCGTACTGCTGATCGCGCTGGGCACCTCGGTGACCGGTTCCGGCAAGCACGCGGGTGACAGCAGCGATGTGCCGCGCATGCCCTGGGACTGGGCGGACGCCGCACACGTCCACGCGATCGCCGCCTGGGTGGTCTGCGCACTGGCCGTCGCGATGTGGCTGGTGCTGCGGGTGGTCGACGCCCCCGACGACACCCGGGCGCGCGCCCGGGACCTGCTGATCGTGCTGCTCCTGCAAGGGGGAGTGGGCTATCTGCAGTACTTCACCGGGGTTCCCGAGGCCCTGGTCGCCGCCCATATGTTCGGCTCCGCGCTGATGTGGATCGCGGTGGTGCGGCTCGCGCTGAGCCTGCGCGAGCGGCCGAGTACCACGGCCCCGGTGCCCCAGGTGGGCGACGCGGCTCTCTCAGCTGCCTGAGGGGTGCCGCGCGCCGGCGGGGAGCAACAACTTGCGCAAGGCGCGATCGGCTACATCCGGGGACCATCCCCACAGAAGCGCGCGGCACCTGGGTGAACGACCCGGTCCCTGGTGATTCACCCCAGTCCGTAGACGCGGGCGGCATTGCCCGCCGCGATCATCCCCGCGACCCGTTCCGCGTCCGTACGTGCCCAGGCGCCGTCGCCGACCCAGCCGCCGAGCACCCGTGCGAGCGCCTCGCGGAAGATCCGGGCGCCCACCACATGCAGCTCGGGCAGCCCGCGCGCGCCGCTGGAGAAGAGCAGCTTCCCGAACGGCGCCAGCTCCAGGATCTCCGCGAGCACGGCCGCGGCGCGCGCCCCCGTGTGCACCAGGGCGGGCCCCAGATCGGCGTACACATGCGGGAACACGCTCGCCAGGTGCGCGGCATGGCGGTGGTACGGATAGCCGTGCAGCAGCACCAGATCGGTGCCGAGGCCCGCGGTGGCGGCCGCGAAGCCGGTCATCAGCATCGGGTCCTCCACGCCGACATGGAGCTGGAGCGGCAGTCCCGACGCGACCGCGATCCACAGCAGATGCCGTACCAGTACGGGATCGGTGAGCTTGCCGCCGACGTGCCGTGCGGCCAGCCAGCGGGCTGCCGCCCCGCGCACCTCTCCGGGGCCCGGCGGTTCGGGCGCGAGGGCGAGCCCGTGGCCCACGGCGCCGACGGAGGTGAAGGCGACGGCGGACGCGGCGGCTCCGTGGACGGCCTCTGCGAGGTTCGCGAGGAAGCTCTCGACGGTGCCCGAGGTGTCGGCGACCTGTTCGGCGAGGAGTTCGAGGCGGACGATCTCGCGGGCCTCGGCCGCGCCCGCGGCGGCGATCTCGGGCGGACCGGTCAGATCCCCCGGCAGCCCGGTGTCCACCAGATAGGTGGAGATGCCACTGCCCCTCAGCAGCCGCCTGCCCGCCTCCAGCACGCCCAGTTCACGCCGGCGGGCGAGATAGCGGGCGGGCGGGCAGTGCGGCTCGAGATCGAGCAGCGGCGGGCACCAGCGCCGTACCGCGAAGCCGGTCTGCGTGTCGAAGAAGGTCGTGCCGGGGGCCGGCGGCCCCGTGGTCCGGCCCAGATGCGCCTCGAAGGTGCCAAGGCCGAGCTCCGTCCGGAGCACACCGTGGCAGTACTGGTCCACGAGGGTCGGGGTTTCGATCATCCGGGCTCCCAGCATGGACTGTGCTTGCACAGTCCTAACGGGTGACACCCGCACGAGGTGTTGCTCAGCCGTTGGACGGGCCTCCGACCTGGATGCCCGCCATCCGGGTCCACTCGTACGGCCCAGTGCGGACCTTCGCCGCGAACTCTCCGTCGAAGGACTCGTGCAGCGTGATCCCGGCCTTCTCGGCCGCGGCCTGCGCGATGTCGTGGCTCTGTGCCACGAGGTCGCCCCAGGCGCCGTCCTCGCCGACGAGCACGATGCGGGTGCCCATCTGACCGAGGTACGCGAGCTGCCCCTCGGCGCCGCCGTGCGTCTTGGCGAAGGCGCCGATCTGCTTGGCGAGCCTGGCCGCCTTGTGCTCCGCCTGCTTGTCCTGCTTGGCCTGCTTCGTATCTGCCATGAACAGGATGCTACCCACTGGTAGCTAGCGCAGGAAGGGGTCCACGGCAACGGCCACGAAGAGCAGCGAGACGTAGGTGATGGACCAGTGGAAGAGCCGCATCTCCTTGAGCTTGCCGCCGGTGGCGCCGCCCTTCGCGCGGTTCTGCAGGGAGTGCGCCTCCCAGAGCCACCAGCCGCCCGTCGCCAGCGCCACCACGGTGTAGAACCAGCCGGTGTAGCCGAGCGGCGTCAGCAGCAGCGAGACCGCGACCATCACCCAGCTGTAGAGGACGATCTGGCGGGCGACGACCTGGTTGGAGGCGACGACAGGAAGCATCGGGACGCCCACGCGCGCGTAGTCCTCCTTCACCTTCATCGACAGCGGCCAGTAGTGCGGCGGCGTCCAGAAGAAGATGACGAGGAAGAGGATGAGCGCGGCCCATGACATCGAGTTGGTGACGGCCGACCAGCCGATCAGGACCGGCATACAGCCGGCGATGCCGCCCCAGACGATGTTCTGCGAGGTCCGGCGCTTCAGGATCATCGTGTAGACGATGACGTAGAAGAGGAGCGCGCCGAGCGACAGGGCCGCGGACAGCCAGTTGACGAGCAGCCCGAACCAGAGGGTGGACACGGCGGCGAGTACCAGGCCGAAGACCAGGCCCTCGCGGGGCGACACCATTCCGGTGACGAGCGGGCGCTGCGACGTACGGTCCATCAGGGCGTCGATGTCGCGGTCGATGTACATGTTCAGCGCGTTGGCGCCGCCGGCCGAGAGGTAGCCGCCGATGCACGTCGTGAGCACGAGCCACAGGTCGGGCACGTCCTGCGCGGCCAGGAACATCACCGGGACGGTGGTGATCAGCAGCAACTCGATGATCCGCGGCTTGGTGAGCGCCACGAATGCCTTGACGCGGGCCCCGAACGGCCGATGGCCCCCCGGGCTGGGAGTCAAGACGACCCCTGCGGGTCGGGACTCGACGGCCGTCACGCACACCCCTGACAGAGAAATTCCCAGCAAGCTCCCGGAGTGAAGACCGGGTAAAGACTTGCGCGTACCACGCCACTCTAGACGTTGCCGATACGCCGATCTTCGCGGGGGTGGGCACGTGTTGAGCAGCAGCCCCGGCCCGTGCGTATACCTCGCCAGGAGGCGAAGAGGACCCAGCGATTGCACCCTGGCTGTACCGGATTCTTTCAAAGACCTGCACTCGAAAAGTTGCGCGTTGTGTCGGGGGTAGGCTCGACAACGCCCGGTGCTTCCGTCGTCACCGGGATACGAACATGTGGAGAGGAGCCCTGACCCAGGGTGAGCACCAAGCCGACCACCACAGACCTCGAGTGGACAGATCTGGACCAGCGGGCCGTTGATACCGTCCGCGTCCTGGCCATGGATTCCGTACAGAAGGTCGGCAACGGCCACCCCGGTACGGCCATGAGCCTCGCGCCCGCCGCGTACGTGCTGTTCCAGAAACTGATGCAGCACGACCCCGCCGATCCGGACTGGACCGGCCGCGACCGGTTCGTGCTCTCCGCGGGCCACTCGTCGCTGACCCTTTACATCCAGCTCTACCTGGCCGGGTACGGCCTGGAGCTCGACGATCTGAAGGCGTTCAGGACCTGGGGTTCGAGGACCGCCGGCCACCCGGAGTACGGGCACACGCCGGGCGTCGAGACGACGACCGGCCCGCTCGGCCAGGGTGTCGCCAACGCGGTGGGCATGGCCATGGCCTCCCGCTACGAGCGCGGTCTGTTCGACCCGGACGCGGCCCCCGGCACCTCTCCGTTCGACCACACCATCTGGGCGATCGCCGGTGACGGCTGCCTCCAGGAGGGCATCTCGCACGAGGCGTCCTCGCTGGCCGGCCACCAGAAGCTGGGCAATCTGGTGCTGCTGTGGGACGACAACCACATCTCCATCGAGGGCGACACGGAGACGGCCGTCTCCGAGGACACCCTCAAGCGGTACGAGGCGTACGGCTGGCACGTCCAGCGTGTCGGGCAACTGCCGAGCGGCGACCTCGACCCGGCCGGTCTGTACAACGCCCTGAAGGCGGCGCAGGCCGAGACCGAGCGCCCGTCCTTCATCGCTATGCGCTCGATCATCGCCTGGCCTGCCCCGCACGCCCAGAACACAGAGGCCGCGCACGGCTCGGCCCTCGGCGACGAGGAGGTCGCGGCCACCAAGCGCGTCCTGGGCTTCGACCCGGAGAAGTCCTTCGAGGTCTCCGACGAGGTCCTCGCGCACACCCGTGAGGCGCTCGACCGCGGCCGCGAGTCCCGCGGCGAGTGGGAGAAGACCTTCGCCGCATGGCGCACCGCCAACCCGGAGCGCGCCGCCGAGTTCGACCGGATCCGCGCGGGCGAGCTCCCCGCGGGCTGGGAGGACCACCTCCCGGAGTTCGAGACCGGCAAGGGCGTCGCCACCCGCGCGGCCTCCGGCAAGATCCTCCAGGCGCTGGGCGCGATCGTCCCCGAGCTGTGGGGCGGCTCGGCCGACCTGGCCGGCTCTAACAACACGACGATCGACAAGACCTCGTCGTTCCTGCCGAAGGGCAACCCGCTGCCGGGGGCTGAGCCGTACGGCCGCACGGTCCACTTCGGCATCCGCGAGCACGCCATGGCCGCGACCATGAACGGCATCGCGCTGCACGGCAACACCCGTGTCTACGGCGGCACTTTCCTGGTGTTCTCCGACTACATGCGCAACGCGGTACGGCTCTCGGCGCTGATGCACCTGCCGGTGACGTACGTCTGGACGCACGACTCGATCGGCCTCGGCGAGGACGGCCCGACCCACCAGCCGGTGGAGCACCTGGCCTCGCTGCGCGCCATCCCGGGTCTGAACATCGTCCGCCCGGCCGACGCCAACGAGACCGCGATCGCCTGGCGCGAGATCCTCAAGCGCTACACCAAGGAGTTCGGGGTCGGCGCCCCGCACGGACTGGCGCTGACCCGTCAGGGTGTGCCCACGTACGAGCGCAACGAGGATGCCGCGAAGGGCGGTTACGTCCTGTTCGACGCCGAGGGCGGCGACGCGCAGGTCGTGCTGATCGGCACCGGCTCCGAGGTGCAGCTCGCCGTCGAGGCGCGCGAGCAGCTGCAGGCCGCGGGCGTGCCGACCCGGGTCGTCTCGATGCCTTCCGTCGAGTGGTTCGAGGAGCAGGACCAGACGTACAAGGACAGCGTTCTGCCGCCGGCCGTCAAGGCGCGGGTGGCGGTCGAGGCCGGTATCGGTCTCACCTGGCATCGCTTCGTGGGCGAAGCCGGTCGCATCGTTTCGCTGGAGCACTTCGGCGCTTCTGCCGACGGCAAGGTCCTCTTCCGCGAGTTCGGCTTCACTGGCGATGCGGTGGCCGCCGCCGCGCGGGAATCTCTGGAAGCCGCGGCGCGCTGACGCCCGTATACGACAAGTAGGAGATGCAACTCTCATGACAGACGCACTCAAGCGCCTCTCCGACGAAGGCGTCGCGATCTGGCTCGACGACCTGTCGCGCAAGCGGATCACGACCGGCAATCTCGCCGAACTGATCGACCAGCAGCACGTTGTGGGCGTCACCACCAACCCGTCGATCTTCCAGAAGGCGATCTCGCACGGTGACGGCTACGAGCAGCAGCTCGCCGACCTCGCCGTGCGCAAGGTGACCGTCGAGGAAGCCGTACGCATGATCACGACGGCGGACGTCCGGGACGCCGCCGACATTCTGCGGCCGGTCTTCGACGCCACCGGCGGCCAGGACGGCAGGGTCTCCATCGAGGTCGACCCGCGCCTGGCGCACAACACCCCCGCGACCATCGCCGAGGCCAAGCAGCTCGCCTGGCTGGTGGACCGTCCCAACACCCTCATCAAGATCCCGGCGACGAAGGCCGGTCTGCCGGCGATCACCGAGGTCATTGGCAAGGGCATCAGCGTCAATGTCACGCTGATCTTCTCGCTGGAGCGCTACCGCGAGGTCATGGACGCCTACCTGGCCGGTCTTGAGAAGGCGAAGGCCGCGGGCCTGGACCTTTCCAAGATCCAGTCGGTGGCCTCCTTCTTCGTGTCGCGGGTGGACACCGAGATCGACAAGCGTCTGGACGCGCTGGGCACGCCCGAGGCCAAGGAGGCCCGCGGCAAGGCCGCGCTGGCCAACGCGCGTCTGGCGTACGAGGCGTACGAAGAGGTGTTCGGCTCTGCCGACAATTCGACGCCGCCGTCGGACCGCTGGGCCGCGCTCGACAAGGCGCAGGCCACCAAGCAGCGTCCGCTGTGGGCCTCGACGGGCGTCAAGGACCCGGCGTACAAGGACACGTTGTACGTCGACGAGCTGGTCGCGCCCGGCACGGTGAACACCATGCCGGAGGCCACCCTCGAAGCCACCGCCGACCACGGCCGGATCACCGGTGACACGGTGCACGGCACGTACGAGCAGTCCCGCGCCGAACTCGAAGCCATCGAGAAGCTCGGGATCTCCTACGACGACGTCGTGCAACTGCTCGAGGACGAGGGCGTCGAGAAGTTCGCCTCGTCCTGGAACGACCTGCTCAAGTCGACCGAGGCCGAGCTCCAGCGCCTCGCCCCTTCGGAGGGCTGACCACCTTGTCCGGTACTGGCGGAGCCAATCCGCTCCGTGACCCAGCAGACCGACGGCTCCCGCGTATCGCGGGGCCGTCGGGCCTGGTCATCTTCGGTGTCACGGGCGATTTGTCACGTAAAAAGTTGATGCCTGCCATCTATGACCTGGCCAACCGCGGGCTCCTGCCACCGGGCTTCTCGCTCGTCGGCTTCGCCCGCCGTGAATGGCAGGACGAGGACTTCGCCCAGGAAGTCCACGACGCCGTCAAGGCTCACGCCCGTACGCCGTTCCGCGAGGAGGTCTGGCAGCAGCTCATCCAGGGGATGCGCTTCGTCCAGGGCACCTTCGACGACGATGACGCCTTCGAGCGACTGAAGGCCACCATCGAAGACCTCGACAAGAAGCAGGGCACCGGAGGCAACTTCGCCTTCTACCTGTCCGTGCCGCCGAGGTTCTTCCCCAAGGTCGTCCAGCAGCTGAAGAAGCACGGGCTGGCCGAGCAGAAGGAAGGCTCCTGGCGCCGCGCGGTCATCGAGAAGCCGTTCGGCCACGACCTGGTCTCCGCCGTGGAGCTCAACAAGGTTGTGCACGAGGTCTTCCCGGCCAACGAGGTCTTCCGGATCGACCACTACCTGGGCAAGGAGACCGTCCAGAACATTCTGGCGCTGCGCTTCGCCAACACCCTGTTCGAACCGATCTGGAACCGGTCGTACGTCGACCATGTCCAGGTCACCATGGCCGAGGACATCGGCATCGGCGGCCGCGCCGGCTACTACGACGGCATCGGCGCCGCCCGTGACGTCATCCAGAACCACCTCCTCCAGCTGCTCGCGCTGACCGCGATGGAGGAGCCCGCCTCCTTCGACGCGGACGCGCTCGCGGCCGAGAAGACCAAGGTCCTCGGCGCGGTGAAGCTGCCCCAGGACCTGGCCGAGAGCACGGTGCGCGCGCAGTACACGGCGGGCTGGCAGGGCGGCGAGAAGGCCGCCGGCTATCTCCAGGAAGACGGCATCGACCCCAAGTCGAAGACCGACACCTACGCCGCGATCAAGCTGGAGATCGACAACCGCCGCTGGGCGGGCGTCCCCTTCTATCTCCGTACGGGCAAGCGGCTCGGCCGCCGGGTCACCGAGATCGCGGTGGTCTTCCAGCGCGCCCCGCACTCCCCCTTCGACCACACGGCCACCGAGGAGCTCGGCCAGAACGCCCTGGTCATCCGCGTCCAGCCGGACGAGGGCGTGACCATGCGGTTCGGCTCGAAGGTCCCTGGCACCTCGATGGAGGTGCGGGACGTCTCGATGGACTTCGCGTACGGCGAGTCCTTCACGGAGTCCAGCCCGGAGGCGTACGAACGGCTCATCCTCGACGTCCTGCTCGGCGACTCCAACCTCTTCCCGAGGCTGGAGGAGGTCGAGCTGTCCTGGAAGATCCTCGACCCGATCGAGCAATTCTGGGACAAGCACGGCAAGCCCGCCCAGTACCCGGCCGGTACGTGGGGGCCGGTCGAGGCGGACGAAATGCTCGCACGAGACGGACGGAGCTGGCGTCGGCCATGAAGATCGACCTTACGGACACCACGGCCAGCAAGATCAACAAGGCGCTGGTGCAGGGGCGGCGGGCGATCGGCACGCCGGCCGTCGGCATGGTGCTCACCCTTGTCATCGTCACCGACGAAGAGAACGCCTACGACGCGCTGAAGGCGGCCAACGAGGCGTCGCGCGAGCACCCTTCGCGCACGCTGGTCGTCATCAAGCGGGTCTCGCGCTCGCCGCGCGACCGGGCGGCGGCACGGCTGGACGCCGAGGTGCGGGTGGGCGCGGACGCGGGCACCGGCGAGACGGTCGTCCTCCGGCTGTACGGCGAGGTCATCAACCACGCCCAGTCGGTGGTTCTGCCGCTGCTGCTGCCGGACGCGCCGGTCGTGGTCTGGTGGCCGGTGAGCGGGCCGACCGACCCGGCCAGTGACCCGCTGGGCGCGCTGGCGCAGCGCCGGGTGACGGACACGTACGCCTCCGAACAGCCGGTGCAGGACCTGATGGCGCGCGCCGACGCGTACACCCCCGGCGACACCGATCTGTCCTGGACCCGGATCACGCCGTGGCGCTCCATGCTCGCGGCCGCGCTGGACCAAGTGACGTGCGAGGTCACCTCGGTGGAGGTGGAGGGCGAGGAGTTCAACCCAAGCTGCGAACTGCTCGGGATGTGGCTCGCCGACCGGCTGAAGGTGCCGGTGACGCGCTCGCTGTCGTCGGGCCCCGGTCTCACGGCCGTACGGATGGAGACGAACTGCGGCCCGATCGTGCTGGACCGGGCGGACGGCTCGCTGGCGACGCTGTCCATCGAGGGGCAGCCGGACCGGGCGGTGGCGTTGCAGCGCCGTGAGACGGCCGAGCTGATCGCGGAGGAACTGCGGCGTCTCGACCCGGACGACACGTACGCGTCGGCGCTGCGGTTCGGCGTGGAGCGGCTCGGCTACGGCGCCGAGGCGTCGCAGGGCGGGGCGTCGGAAGCCGGGGCGTCGCAGGCCACGTCCGGAGCGAAGTCCGGGGCCAAGTCCGCCCCCGCGAAGAAGGCCGCTCCGGCGAAGAAGGCGGCGGCGAAGTGAGTGCCCCGCAGCTCGTCGTCCACCGCGACAAGGAGCTGATGGCGCAGGCCGCGGCGGCCCGGCTGATCACGAAGATCGTGGACGCCCAGGCCGCGCGCGGCTCCGCGTCGGTGGTCCTGACGGGCGGCCGCAACGGCAACGCCCTGCTCGCCGCCCTCGGGGCCTCTTCGGCCCGGGACGCGATCGACTGGCCGCGTCTCGATCTGTGGTGGGGCGACGAGCGGTTCCTCCCGGAGGGCGACCCGGAGCGCAATGTCACGCAGGCCCGCGAGGCCCTGCTGGACAGCGTCTCGGTGGACCCGAAGCGGGTGCACGCGATGCCCGCGTCGGGCGATGTGTACGGCAGTGACGTGGAAGCGGCAGCCGCGGCGTACGCGGCCGAACTCGCCGCGGCGGCGGGCCCGGAGGACCACGGCCCGGTGCCGAGCTTCGATGTGCTGATGCTGGGGGTGGGGCCCGATACTCATGTGGCGTCGCTCTTCCCCGAGCTGCCCGCGGTCCGCGAGACGGACCGCACGGTGGTCGGCGTGCACGGCGCGCCCAAGCCGCCTCCGATGCGTATCTCGCTCACGCTCCCGGCGATCCGGTCGGCGCGCGAGGTATGGCTGCTGGCGGCGGGCGAGGACAAGGCGAACGCGGTGGCGATAGCGCTGTCGGGCGCGGGCGAGATCCAGGCCCCGGCGGCGGGAGCGAGGGGCCGCAGCCGGACTCTGTGGCTGCTCGACGCGGCGGCGGCGTCGCAGCTCCCGCGAGACCTGTACCCACCGGCGTCGCCCTGACGGAGGGGGCTGCGCCCCCCAGACCCCGTACGCCCTTCGGGCGTTGTCCTCAATCTCCCCCAGACTTCGTCCGGGGGGACCCCCAACGGGCTGCATCTTCCAGCCCCGCCGGCGATTGAGGCGCGGGGTGCCCGGGTAACCGGACGCGGTCATACGGGGATTCTCGCGCCGACCTCGGCCGAACCGCATCCCGCTGCCCCGTCGCCCCGTATGAGGAACGGCTCCAGCAGCCCCGGCACCGCGTCCGACGCGAACGCCAGCCCCTCGCTCTCCCCCGCGTCGTACACCGAATACGCCCCCGCCCCCGCGGCCGTCGTCGCGGTCAGCGTCAGCACTCCGGCGCGGCGCTGGAAGACCGACTGCTTCACCGTCCAGCCGATGACCCCACCCCGCTGCAGCGCGACCGTCGCGCGGCGGACCGTCCCGGAACGGGCCACCAGATACGCACCGCTGATGCCGTGCCCCAGACTGCGGTACGCATCCAGGGCGAGGATCACCGCGGCCGGCAGCGCCACGACCGCGCACGCCGCCGCGATGTACAGCAGCACGGAAGTGAGCCAGGCGCCCAGAACCGTCAGCACCAGCAGCGGCAGCAGCGCCGACGCCAGCGCCCAGCGCAGCCGCCGGGTGCGCGCCGCCCGGGGGTGGGCGGTAAGGCGGGCAGCGCTCGTCGGGGCCACGGGCTCGCGCAGCACCTGCGCGGCCACCTCGTCCGCCACCACCCGCGGGGCGGGCGGCAGCAGCACCTTCAGATCGGCGTGCTTGTCCTGCGCGTCGTCGGTGAGACCGGTGGCGACCGCGTCCACCCGGGCCGCGCCGAACAGCCTGACGCCGAGCGGCTCGACGAGTTCGACGCCGCGCAGGCGGCGCTCCTCTATGGAGATGGAGCGCGCGGTGAACAGGCCGCGCCGCACTCGCAGGGTGCCGCCAGGCTCGCGCTCCAGGCGGTAGTTCCACCACATCTCGATCCACAGGCCGAGTGCGCCGACGACTCCGGCGGCCACGGCCGCGGCGACGAGCACCGCGACCATCAAGGCGATGGAGGTGTCCTGGAACCGGTCGCCCACCCAGGCGATGACCTTGCCCTGCGCCCCGAACCACTCGCTGACCTGCATCACACCACCGGCCGCGGCGCCGCCGAGCAGCGGGGCGACAAAACTGACCGGTGCGTACCGGATCCAGGACGGATCGAGGGCAGCGAGGTCGCCCTCCCGGTGGGCGCCGGGAGCGGTCGTCGCGGCCCGGGCCAGCAGCTGTGTGCGCAACCGCTCGCCCTCCGCCTTGCTGACCGGATCGAGCTCCAGCGTGGACTCGCCGCCGGTTTGGTCGCCCGTGCCGATACGTACCTTGACCAGGCCGAGGACGCGCAGCAGCGGGTTGGCGGACAGATCGACGCTACGGATGCGCTCGCGGGCCAGCGAACGGCGTTTGACCAGCAGCAGCCCCGTGTGGAGCTCGGCGCGCTCGACGCCGATGCGGTAGCGCGTCCGGCGCCACCGTATGTAGTCCGCGCCCGCGCCAACCGCCATCAGCAGCACGGCACCGGCCAGCACCCAGCCAAGCGCCTGCCCGAGCGGCATTCCGCCGGCGAGGCCGAGCGTGGTGGGCAGCCCGGCGCCCGCGGCCACCCCCGCAATGACGAAGGCGGTGACGAGCACGGTGCGCCTGTCGAGCCGCCGCCACTCCCCCTCGACCACCGGCTCCAGCTCCGGCTCCAGCGCGCTCATGTCGCGTCCCCGGGCGTGGCCTGGGTGATACGGGTCAGCCGCTGCGCGAGCTCCGCGGCGAGCTCATGGTCGAGCCCCTCGATCTTGATCGCGCCCTTGGAGGACGCGGTGGTGACGATGACCGTGGCGAGCCGGAACGCCTGCTCCAGCGGCCCGCGCATCGTGTCCACAGTCTGGATCCTGGACATGGGCGCGATCCGCCATTCCTGCCACAGCGCGCCCGTACGGACGTAGACCGCGTCGTCCGTGACCTCCCAGCGGTGCACCCGGAACCACCAGTTGGGGAGGAAGAGGGTGCAGGCCAGGCCCAGCACCGCCAGTACGACGGCGGGCGCCAGGAGCCACAGCCGGGCCGGCTCGATGAGCAGGCCCAGTACGGCGAGCACGGTCACCGGAATCGCGGTCGTCAACAGCAACTGCACCCGCCACCAGCCGACCACCCGCTCGTTCAGTGTGCTGTTCGGCGGCCTCAGCCTCACCCCCTCCCCCATCGGCTCAACGCCCCCGCAGCGTGCGGTACTTGGTGGCCAGCGTCGAGGTCGAGCTGTCGAGCTGCTCGCCCCCCGTCCCCTCGGTCAGCACCGGCTCGATCTTCTTGGCGAGCACCTTGCCGAGCTCCACGCCCCACTGGTCGAAGGAGTCGATGTTCCAGATGGCGCCCTGAACGAACACCTTGTGCTCGTACAGCGCGATCAACTGGCCGAGCACGGACGGCGTGAGCTCGTTGGCGAGGATCGTGGTCGTCGGGTGACTGCCCTGGAACGTCTTGTGCGCCACCAGTTCCTCGGGCACACCCTCCGCCCGTACCTCCTCAGGCGTCTTGCCGAAGGCGAGCGCCTGCGTCTGCGCGAAGAAGTTGGCCATCAGCAGATCGTGCTGGGCGACCAGACCGGGCCGCAGATCCCCGACCGGCTTGGCGAATCCGATGAAGTCCGCCGGGATGACCTTGGTGCCCTGGTGGATCAGCTGGTAGTACGCGTGCTGTCCGTTGGTGCCGGGCGTGCCCCAGACCACCGGACCGGTCTGCCAGTCGACGCGGTTGCCCTCGCGGTCCACGGACTTGCCGTTGGACTCCATGTCGAGCTGCTGGAGATAGGCGGTGAACTTGCTCAGATAGTGGGAGTAGGGCAGCACCGCGTGCGACTGCGCGTCGAAGAACTCGCCGTACCAGACGCCCAGCAGGCCGAGCAGCAGCGGCGCGTTGGCCTCCGCCGGAGCCGTACGGAAGTGCTCGTCGACCAGGTGGAAGCCGGCGAGCATGTCGCGGAAGCGGTCCGGGCCGATCGCGATCATCAGCGAGAGACCGATCGCCGAGTCGAAGGAGTAGCGCCCGCCGACCCAGTCCCAGAACTCGAACATGTTCGCCGTGTCGATGCCGAACTCGGAGACCTTCTCGGCGTTCGTGGACAGCGCCACGAAGTGCTTGGCGACGGCCTCCTGGCCGGCCTTCAGCTCGGCGAGGAGCCAGTCGCGGGCGGAGGTGGCGTTGGTGATGGTCTCGATGGTGGTGAAGGTCTTGGAGGCGATGATGAAGAGCGTCTCGGCCGGGTCCAAGTCCCTTACGGCCTCGTGCAGATCGGCTCCGTCGACGTTCGACACGAAACGGACCGTCAGATCGCGTGCGGTGTAGGAGCGCAGCGCCTCGTACGCCATGGCCGGGCCCAGGTCGGAGCCGCCGATGCCGATGTTCACCACGTTCTTGATGGGCTTGCCGGTGTGGCCGGTCCACTCGCCCGACCTGACGCGGTCGGAGAAGGCGGTCATCTTGTCGAGCACGGCGTGCACCGCCGGCACCACGTTCTCGCGGTCCACCTCGATCACGGCGTCCCGCGGGGCGCGCAGCGCCGTGTGCAGGACAGCCCGGTCCTCGGTGGTGTTGATCTTCTCGCCTCGGAACATCGCGTCCCGCAGCCCGGCGACGTCGGTGGCCTCGGCCAGCTCGCGCAGCAGCGCCAGCGTCTCGTCGGTCACCAGATGCTTGGAGTAGTCGAGGTAGAGATCGCCGACCTGGAGGGTGTACCGGCTGCCGCGTGCCTGGTCGGCTGCGAACAGCTCCCGCAGATGCGTCTGTCCCAGTTGCTCGCGGTGCTTGCCGAGAGCAGTCCATTCGGGCATCTGATTGAGCCTGGTACGGCCTTCTGCGTTCACAGAGATTCACCTCGCGTGGACGGTCGGTTCAGCCCCGCTGACCTGCTTTTCGGCCGGGGGTGCGGGGGTTGTCCCCCGGCAAGACACAGCATCTTGGACATCAGCCCACTTCTTCTCGTACCTGCCTGCGTGCCCCGCTGCGTCTCCAACCTAATTGATCAGCGGGGCGAGCGACGCGACTGCCGGGATGAACAGTGCGGCCGCCAGCAAGGCAGGTATGTTCGGTCCCCAGGCTGCCGCCGCCGCTCCGCCGAGCAGCGCGCCGAGCGGAGCACCGGCGACCGCGAGCGTACGGAAGGCGGAGCTGATCCGGCCCAGCAGCCGCGCCGGGCTGCGCTCCTGGATCAGCGTCGTCTGGTTGACGTTCCACACCATGCCCATGACCGCGAACACCGCCATCGCGGCGATCGTGACCCACAGCGCACGCACGGACCCCATGGCGACCAGGCATCCGGTCTGCACAAGCCCGGCGGCGAACACGCTCCGTATTCGCCCGAAGCGGTCGGCCAGCCTGCGGGCCAGCAGACCGCCCGCCACGCTGCCGGCCCCGAAGGCCGTGATCACCGCCGCGTATCCGCCCGCCCCCGCGCCGAGCCAGCCGGTGACATGGATGACGAGGGTGGCGATGAGCGCGCCCATGCCGATGTTGCAGAGTGTGGTGGCGATGCAGAGCCCGCGCTGTGCCCGATCTCGCCACAGGGTGCGCAGCCCTTCCCCGATCTCCCCGCGCAGGGTGCTCCCGGCCGGTCCGGGGTCCCGTTCCGGCGCCCCGACGCGCAGGGATGCCACCAGCGCCGCCGCCACGACATAGGTGGCCGCATCCGCCGCGTACGGCATGGCGGCGCCCACCACGAGCAGCACCGGAACCAGGGGCGCGGCCACAAAGCCCCCGACGATCTGCTGCGCGGTCATCAGCCGGGCATTGGCGCTGCCCAGCGCCTCGGCAGGCACCAGCGAGGGCAGCAGGGCCGTCGCGGCGTTGTCGAAGAGCGTCTGGAGCGTGGTGAGGGCGAAGGCCAGCGCGAGCAGCAGTGCGATGGATCCCAGGCCCAGCCACACGGCACCCGCGAAGCCCGCCATCAGCAGGCCGCGCAGCAGATCAACGGCCCACATCGCCCGCCGCTGGTCCACCCGGTCGGCGACCGCGCCGCCGAGCAGGCCGAACAGCAGCCAGGGCAGATAACCGCACGCCGTCACCGAGGCGATGAGCAGCGGGTCGTCGGTCAGCGAGGCGGCAAGCAGCGGCATCGCGGCGATACGCAGCGAGTCGCCGAACTTCGAGACGACGGCGGCCGTCCACAGCCGTCCGAACCCCCCGCGCCACGCGGGTGTTCGCGGCTGCACGGTTTCGGTCACCGTCACAACATCCCCCTCGGGCCCGTTGATTCAGAACCGTAGAGGGTGCCACTGACATTCAGCCGCGAACGCACTCCGGCCGGATGCCCACAGGCATCCGGCCGGGTAACAACTTCTAGATCTCGCCGCGCAGTTTCGCGAGCGCCTCGGCGAGGATCGCCTCGCCGTCCGCGTCGCTGCGCCGCTCGCGTACATAGGCGAGGTGCGTCTTGTACGGCTCGGTGCGCGGCGGGTCCGGCGGATTGTCCCGGTCCTGTCCGGCCGGGAATCCGCAGCGAGGACAGTCCCAATGATCCGGAACCTGTGCGTCGCTGGCGAAGCTCGGCTGCGTCTCGTGCCCGTTCGAGCACCAGAAGGAGATGCGCAGGCGCGGCGCGGACTCGCCCCGCTCGGCCTCACCCATCGGCCCCGCTCCGACCCGGCTTCCCCGGATCGCGTTGCCACTTGCCACGGTCGTAACTCCCTGCGTGATGGTGCTCGAAGATGCCCCAGTCTACGTAAGGCCCAACGTGCGTCCAGTGATTGGAGTTACACCCCGCACCGAGACGCTGACGGCACGGGTCAGCTGTCCAGCTTCATCAGCAGCCCAAGTACGACAATGCACGCAAACCACAGCAGACCGACGACCACCGTAATGCGGTCGAGGTTGCGCTCTGCGACCGAGGAGCCGCCTACTGAGGACTGCATACCGCCACCGAACATGTCGGAGAGGCCGCCGCCCTTCCCCTTGTGCATCAGCACCAGCAGCATCATCAGCAGGCTGAAGACGATCAGGGCGATCGAAAACCCCATAATCACGGCTGGACCAACTTCCTCGGACTGAAATGGACGACGGGGGCCCGGGCTCGGAAAAGCCTCAGGCCCCCGCAAGGGTACGACGGATCCGCGCTACCGCATACTTACTGGTCGCGGAACCGGACGATCTTGACGAACTCGTCCGCGTCCAGCGCCGCGCCGCCCACCAGAGCACCGTCCACGTCGGGCTGCGCCATGATCGCCGCGACGTTCCCGGACTTCACCGAGCCGCCGTACTGGATGCGGACCTTGTCGGCCAGCTCCTGGGAGTACAGCTCGGCAAGACGCCCGCGGATCGCCCCGCAGACCTCCTGCGCGTCCTCGGGCGTGGCGACCTCGCCGGTGCCGATGGCCCAGACCGGCTCGTACGCAATCACGATGGACTCGGCCTGCTCGGCCGGGATGCCGTCGAGGCCCCCGTCGAGCTGGGCGAGCGTGTACTGGACCTGCTGGCCGGCCTTGCGGATGTCGAGGCCTTCGCCCACGCAGAGGATCGGGGTCAGGCCGTGCCTGTAGGCGGCCTTCACCTTGGCGTTGCAGAGCTCGTCCGTCTCGGCGTGGTACTGCCGGCGCTCGGAGTGGCCCACGGCGACGTAGGTGCACTTCAGCTTGGACAGCATCGGGCCCGAGATCTCGCCGGTGTACGCGCCGGAGTCGTGCGCGGAGAGGTCCTGCGCGCCGTACTTGATCTTGAGCTTGTCGCCGTCGACCAGGGTCTGCACGGACCGCAGGTCGGTGAAGGGCGGCAGTACGGCGACCTCTACGGCCTCGTAGTCCTTGTCCGCCAGGGCGAAAGCGAGCTTCTGGACATGGGCGATGGCCTCGAGGTGGTTGAGGTTCATCTTCCAGTTGCCCGCCATGAGCGGGGTGCGGCCCTCTTCAAGAGCAGTCATTAAGGGTCAGTCCTCCAGTGCGGCGAGGCCGGGAAGCGTCTTGCCCTCGAGGTACTCGAGGCTCGCGCCGCCACCGGTCGAAATGTGGCCGAATGCCTTCTCGTCGAAGCCCAGGATCCGCACGGCCGCGGCGGAGTCGCCACCGCCGACGACCGAGAATGCCTGGGAGTCGACGAGCGCCTGGGCGACGGCCTTGGTGCCCTCGGCGTAGTCGGGGTGCTCGAAGACGCCCATCGGACCGTTCCAGAAGACGGTGGCCGCGTCGGCGAGCTTCGATGCGTACAGCTTGCGGGTCTCGGGACCGATGTCCAGACCCTCCTCGTCGGCCGGGATCGCGTCCGCGGCGACGGTGGCCGGGTTGGCCGGCGCCTTGGTCTTGAGGTCCGGGAACTCGTGCGCGACCAGGACGTCGACGGGGAGCACGAACTCCACGCCCTTGGACTTGGCCCGCTCCAGGTACTCCAGGACCGCCGGAATCTGGTCCTCCTGGAGCAGGGAGATGCCGACCTCGTGCCCCTGGGCCTTGAGGAAGGTGTACGCCATGCCACCGCCGATCAGAATGCGGTCGGCCTTCTCCAGGAGGTGGTCGATGACGCCGAGCTTGTCGGAGACCTTGGCTCCGCCG
This sequence comes from Streptomyces sp. NPDC002870, assembly GCF_042888505.1. Classification (NCBI taxonomy): domain Bacteria; kingdom Bacillati; phylum Actinomycetota; class Actinomycetes; order Kitasatosporales; family Streptomycetaceae; genus Streptomyces; species Streptomyces sp. NPDC002870. The sequence goes on along the minus strand of NZ_JBIAPW010000013.1, from coordinate 79,794 downwards.
AGGACGACGACGTACGGGCGCTTGACGTCCTCGGTGAGCTTCTTCAGGACGCCGACCTCGGTGGCGATGAGGTATCCGGCGGCGTGCGGCAGGCGGGCCGGGAGGTCGTACACCGAGGCGTGCTTGCGGTGTACGGCGCCGAAACCGTCGCCCACGTACAGATCGGCAAGAGTGGCGAGCTGGTCGGCGAAGGCGCCGCGCTCGGCGTCGTCCTTGCTGGTCTCGCCGGCGTTGAAGCGGAGGTTCTCGATGACGGCGACCTGGCCGTCGGCGAGGCCCGCGACGACGGCCCTGGCCGACTCGCCGACGGTGTCGGTGGCGAAGGCGACATCGGCGCCGAGCAGTTCACCGAGCCGCGCGGCCGCGGGGGCGAGCGAGAAGGCCGGGTCCGGGGCGCCCTTGGGGCGGCCCAGGTGGGAGGCGACGACGACGCGCGCGCCCGCCTCGGCGAGCTTGGCGACGGTCGGCTGTACGGCGCGGATGCGGCCGTCGTCGGTGATCGTGGTGCCGTCGAGCGGCACGTTGAGGTCGGCGCGGACGAATACCCGCTTGCCGGCGACCCCTTCGGCGAGAAGTTGGTCGATCGTCTTCATGTGTACTGCTCCTCAGAGGGCTGGGACGTGCGACAGGGCTCGAACCGCGCTGCGTTGCGCTGCCCGAGCCCTGTCGCTCACATCGAGGTGCTCTCGTTGCAGATCAGAGCTGGCCGCCGACGAAGACCGTGAGGTCCACGAGCCGGTTGGAGTAGCCCCACTCGTTGTCGTACCAGCCGATGACCTTGACGTTCTTGCCCTGGACCATGGTCAGGGAGGAGTCGAAGGTGCAGGAGGCGGGCCAGTTGACGATGTCCGAGGAGACGATCGGGTCCTCGGTGTAGTCCACGATGCCCTTGAGCTGGCCCTCGGCCGCCTTCTGGAACGCGGTGTTGACCTCGTCCTTGGTGACCTCGCGCTCGAGCTCGATCACCAGGTCGGTAACGGAGCCGGTGGGGACCGGGACCCGCATCGCGATGCCGTCGAGCTTGCCCGCCAGCTCCGGGATGACCAGGGCGGTGGCCTTCGCGGCACCGGTGGTGGTCGGGATGATGTTCTCGGCGGCGGCGCGGGCGCGGCGCAGGTCCGAGTGCGGGAAGTCCAGGATGCGCTGGTCGTTCGTGTACGCGTGGACCGTGGTCATCATGCCCTTGACGATGCCGAAGTTCTCCAGGAGAACCTTGGCCATCGGCGCCACACAGTTGGTGGTGCAGGAGGCGTTGGAGATGACGTGGTGGTTGGCCGCGTCGTACTTGTCCTGGTTGACGCCCATCACGATGGTGATGTCCTCGTTCTTGGCCGGAGCCGAGATGAGGACCTTCTTGGCGCCGCCGGCGATGTGCTTCTCGGCGTCGGCCTTCTTGGTGAAGATGCCGGTCGACTCGATGACGATGTCGACGCCCAGCTCGCCCCACGGAATGTCGGCGGGGTTGCGCTCGGAGAGCACCTTGATGGTGTGGCCGTCGACCGTGATCGTGTCGGCGGTGTGGGTCACCTCGGCCTTGAGGCGGCCCAGGATGGTGTCGTACTTCAGCAAGTGGGCTGTGGTCGCAGTGTCACCCAGGTCGTTGACAGCCACGATCTCGATGTCTGCACCCTGCTCCAGCAGCGCGCGGAAGTAGTTACGACCGATGCGGCCAAAGCCGTTGATGCCTACGCGGATCGTCACGAACCGATCTCCTCGTTGGTACGCCGGTTTTAGACGCCGGCGAGTTGTATAGGGATGTCCCCGACCGCCTACGACCCTACCTCCATGAGGGCCCCGGAGTGACATCGAGTGGCTCTGTGCGTGGCACGGCGGTCCGTACCCCCCAGTAGGGGTCACGGACCGCCCTGCCGGCTACGCAGCGTCAGCGACGCAGCGCGCTGAGAGCCTTTCCGATGAGCTGCTTGCGGTCGGCCGCGCCGGGCACATGCTCCAGGCCGAAGCCGATGAGCACGGTGTCCCGGGTGGTGACGGCCGCATGGGCGCGGAACAGCGCCTGGGCGCGTGCCCAGTCGCCGGTGTTGCCGGGGCTGCCGGCCGGCGGTCCCGCGACGGTCCACGGGCCCAGCGCGGTCTCGAAGCCCTCGGGACCCTGCGGGGTGCCGCCGACGACGAGCTTGGTGTCGTCGACGAAGGCGCCGATTCCGCCGGTGCCCGGGTCCGTGATGTACGAGATGGAGAGCTCGACCTGCTTGCCCGCGTAGGCGCTGAGGTCGATGGAGACGGGCTGCCAGCCGTTGGAGGAGCCGGTGAAGCGGTTCCAGGCGCCCGTGGTGCCGGTCGCCGTGCAGCCGCTCTCGGCGACGGTCAGGTAGTGGGCGAGGAACGGGTGGCCCGCTACGTAGAAGCCCTCCTCGCATTGGACGGGCACCTGGGTCGTGGTGCTGCCGTTGGCGTCCGGCAGGGTCGTCCAGTCGTCCTGGCCGACCGTGTGCGCCTCCACGACGACGTTGTCGTAGCCGCGCTCGGTGTCATGGCTGAGCTGGAACTGCAGGCTCGGCTCGGCATCGGCCGCGGTGCCGGTCAGATCCACGGTGCGCGACAGCCGCATGTACGCGTCGTCCTCGTGCTTCGCCGCCGCGAACCAGGAGCCGTCGGCCGGCTCGAACGGGGTGCGGATGCCCGGGTAGCCGCCCGCGGCGGCGCTCTTGAACTGCGGGAACTGGTCCGGCTTCAGGGTGTCCGAGGTGATCGTGTACGCCCCGGCCAGGTCCAGCGGGTTCCCGGCCGCGGCGGCGAGTGAGGCCTTCGCGCCCGCGAGCCTTCCGGTGCCCGCGAAGGAGAACGGGGACTTCAGCCCGACGCGGTTGTACGCGCCGAGGTAGTACTGCGCGAAGTCGTTGGAGACGGCCCCGCCGAGGTCGACGTCGCCGCCGGCCAGCTCACCGGCGTTGATCAGCTTCCCGCCCTCGTTGAGGTAGTCCCGCACGACGCCCGTGGTAGCCGCGGAGGGCTGTCCCGCGCCGGTGTACCAGACGACGGTCTTGAAGTGGCCGAGCACGCCGAGGGCGTCCGGGACGCCCTGCGTGGCGACGTCCCAGACCGCGGCCCTGCGCCCGTTGTCCGCCAGGGCCTTGGTGTACGCGGCGGTGTTCTGCGCGGGGGAGGTACCGCCCTCCTCGGCGATCACCAGCGTGTCACCGCGCGGCCGTTCGGCGACCGTGTAGGTGAAGTGCTCGCTGGAGGTGGGTTCTCCGGCCTTGGTCTCACCGGTGAACCAGACCTCGACCTTGTCGCCGACGTCGCCGTCCTGCACTTTGGCGCGGTACTCGTCGAAGCGGATGTTGTCCTCGCCGCCGTAGACCTCGCCGCCCTTCCAGGCCCTGAGCGCCTGGTCGTGCGTACGGCCGCCGTTGACGCGGTACTTGAGCTCCTTGTCGCGTACGGACTTGCGCGCGATGACGGAGACTTCCTGGTCGCCGCCGCGGGCGTAGGAGGTGGTGAAGGCCGCGGGGGTGAAGTCCGCGGCCTTCAGGCCGATCGAGGAGGACGGCTGGTCGGGGTGGGCCGCGGTCTCGGCGACGGAGAGCGCGAACGGGATGTTCTTGGCGAACTCCTGCTGGATCAGCTTCTCGTCGTCCGGGAAGGTGAAGATGGATGCGCAGTCGGCAGCGTTCCAGGGGTCGTTCGGGTCGATCCTGGAGGCGGTGGCGCAGGTCGACATCTCCGGGGTGTACATCATCATCCCGTTGACGTTGGCCGCATGGCCGTCGGCCTCGCCGTTGGTGGTGTAGAGCTCGGAAGAGACCTGGGGGCGGTAGCCGGGGACGGCGGAGTTCTGGGGCGTCCCTGCGAGGGACTCGTAGAGCACGTCGTCCGGCGTCGGGGTGGCGACCTGCCAGCCGACTCCGTACAGGATCAGCTGGGCGGCGGAGTGGTAGTTGATGCCGTACTCGAAGCCGATGCGCTTCTGGAAGGCGTCGAGCGCCTTCGTCTCGGGCTCGGAGGCCGGACCGGTGCCGCGGTAGGTCTCGGAGGCCGGGTCGGGGGACGAACCCTCGTTGTCGTAGCCCCACTTGTAGGTGAAGTTACGGTTGAGGTCGACGCCGTCGCCGGGGGCGGTCTTGCCGTCGCCGTTGTTGTCGCGGAGGTTCTTGCGCCACTGGCGCTCGGCGGCGCCCTTGAACGTGTAGTCGTAGCCGTCGGGGTTGGCGGAGATGACGAACCACAGTTCTGTGGAGTCGACGATCTTCGTGATCCGCGGGTCCTTGCCGTAGCCGGCGAGGTAGTGGTGCATCAGCCGGCGGGTCATTTCCGGGGTGATCCACTCGCGGGCGTGCTGGTTGGACAGATACAGCGTGGCCGGCTTGGAGCCGTCCTTGTACTTCTTGGCGCCCTTGCTGAGCTTGAGGGCGAGGATGTCCTGGCCTCCCACGGTCTTGCCGATGCTGACGACCTTGGTGAGGGCGGGGTTGGCCTGCGCGGTGGCGAGGATCTCGCGCTTCAGGCCCGTCTCGCCGCCGTACGGGCGGAAGACGCCGTCGCCCGCGGCGGCCACGCGCTTCTCGGCCTTGGCGGAGACGGTGTGCTCGGTGACGCCGACGCCCTGCTCGCGCAGTTCGCCGGCCTGCTGTTCGGTGAGGTAGAGCTCGACGGTGGCGGCGCCCTTGTCGGGCACCTGCTCGCTGAGTTCATGTCCGTCGGCACCCGCCGCGAGGATCAGCGGGACCTGGGCCTTGGTGACCTTCGCGTGCCATACGGAGAGTCCGTCGTCGTCACCCGCCTGTTCCGCCTGGGCGATCGGCGCGGCCGCCAGTCCGGCAATCAGCAGTGAAGCCGCGGCGAGGATCGATCTCGCTCTACGTCTCATAAGCCCCCCTTGCTCTTGTGTGCCACGAAAGTGGACAGACGCCAGGCTCATGACACTTCATGATCATGTCAAGAGCATACAAATAGACAAGACGCCGCTGTCGGCGCCGGGGAGGCGCCGACAGCGGTGGGTCGATCATGGTGCTGGACATTCAGCCGGGACTCCCTCGGTCGGACTCGATCGGAACTGGGTTGGAACTCGCTCGGAACGCTCGGAACGCTCGGAACGGTCGGGAATCGGGACGGACTCAGCCGACGAGACCGTCGGCCATTTCCTCGGTCAGATTGCACTCCGTGCCCGGAATGCCGAGGTCCTGGGCCCGCTTGTCGGCCATCGCAAGCAGCCGGCGGATACGGCCCGCGACCGCGTCCTTGGTCAGCGGCGGGTCGGCTAGCGCGCCCAGCTCCTCGAGCGAAGCCTGCTTGTGCTCCATCCGCAGCCGGCCGGCCGCTGCGAGGTGCTCGGGCACCTCCTCGCCGAGGATCTCCAGCGCGCGCTGCACCCGGGCGCCCGCGGCGACCGCGGCGCGCGCCGAGCGGCGCAGGTTGGCGTCGTCGAAGTTGGCGAGGCGGTTGGCGGTGGCACGCACCTCGCGGCGCATCCGCCGCTCCTCCCAGGCCAGCACGGACTCGTGTGCCCCGAGGCGCGTCAGCAGCGCACCGATCGCGTCCCCGTCGCGCACGACGACGCGGTCCACGCCGCGAACCTCGCGCGCCTTGGCGGCGATGGAGAGCCGACGGGCCGCGCCGACCAGAGCCAGAGCTGCCTCCGGGCCGGGGCAGGTGACCTCCAGCGAGGAGGAGCGGCCCGGCTCGGTGAGCGAGCCGTGTGCCAGGAACGCGCCGCGCCAGGCGGCCTCCGCGTCACAGGTGGCGCCGGAGACGACCTGCGGGGGCAGCCCACGGATCGGGCGGCCCCGGCCGTCCACGAGACCGGTCTGGCGGGCCAGTTGGTCGCCGCCTGCCACCACCCGTACGACGTAGCGCGAGCCGCGGCGCAGTCCGCCGGGCGCCATCACCATCAGCTCGGAGCTGTGCCCGAAGATCTCCAGGATGTCCCGCTTCAGCCGGCGCGCCGCGATGCCGGTGTCCAGCTCCGCCTCGATCACGATGCGGCCGCTCACCAGGTGCAGCCCCCCCGCGAACCGAAGGATCGCCGAGACCTCCGCTTTTCTGCAGCAGGTCCGGGTGACGGGAAGCCGGGAGATTTCGTCCTTCACCGCTGCCGTCATCGCCATGGGCCGATCCTTCCATGCATCCGAAAAATACGGTCGTACGCGGCCGCCAACAGCTCCGGATCATGCTTCGGAACGCCGTCGGGCGAGGCCACGGGGGCCAGCTCGACCGCGGCGCCGAGCCGCGCGGCGGCGTCGGCGAGAGACTCACGGTCGGGCACGGCGGCCTCGTCGGCCAGCACCACGTCCAGGGCGAGTTTAGGCGCGTGTCGTCCCAAAACCTCCAAATGACGCTGCGGTGAGAAGCCATCTGTTTCGCCGGGCTGCGGCGCGAGGTTGAGCGAGAGGACCCGGCGGGCCTTCGTCTCGATCAGCGCGTCCAGCAGCTCGGGCACGAGCAGATGCGGGATCACCGAGGAGAACCAGGAACCCGGGCCGAGCACCACCCAGTCGGCGTCCAGGACGGCGGCAACGGCCTCCGGGACGGCGGGCGGATCGTGCGGGACGAGGTGCACCGACTGCACCTCACCCGGCGTGAGCGCGACGGTCGCCTGGCCGCGCACGGTTTCCACGTCGTTCGGGCGGGCCGGGTCGTGGCCCCGGACCAGCGCCTGCAGCTCCAGCGGGACGGCGGACATCGGCAGCACCCGGCCGTGCGCACCCAGCAGCTTGCCGACCAGATCGAGGGCCAGCACATGGTCGCCGAGCTGCTCCCACAAGGCGACTATCAGCAGATTGCCGACCGCGTGTTCATGCAGGTCGCCCTTGGACTGGAAGCGGTGCTGGATCACCCGGGCCCAGGTCTGGCCCCAGTCGTCGTCGCCGCACAGCGCCGCCAGGGCCTTGCGCAGGTCACCGGGCGGCAGCACGCCGAGCTCGTCGCGGAGCCGGCCGCTGGAGCCGCCGTCGTCGGCGACGGTGACGACCGCGGTGAGGTCGCCGGTGATACGGCGCAGGGCCGTGAGCGACGCGGACAGGCCCATGCCGCCGCCGAGCGCGACGACCTTGGGCTGCGCGCCGCGTTTCCGCCCGGTCGGCGCGTGCGTGGACCTGCGCAGCCGCCGCAGACGGAGGTTACGTCCGGTCACTCGCGCCCCATGTCCCGGTGGACGACGACGGTCTCGATCCCCGCGGACGAGAGCCGGGCGGCGAGCTTCTCGGACGTGGCGACGGAACGGTGCTTACCGCCGGTGCAGCCGACCGCGATGGTCACGTACCGCTTGCCCTCGCGGCGGTAGCCCGCGGCGATCAGCTGGAGCAGCTCGGTGTAGCGGTCGATGAACTCCTTGGCGCCGGGCTGGTTGAAGACGTAGTTCGACACCTCTTCGTTCAGGCCGGTGAACGGACGCAGCTCCGGGACCCAGTGCGGGTTCGGCAGGAAGCGCATGTCGACGACGAGGTCCGCGTCGACCGGCAGTCCGTACTTGAATCCGAACGACATCACCGTGGCCCGCAGCTCCGGCTCCTCGTCGCCCGCGAACTGGGCGTCCATCTTGGCGCGCAGCTCATGGACGTTGAGGCTGGAGGTGTCGATCACCAGGTCTGCGTCGCCGCGCAGCTCGCGCAGCAGGTCGCGCTCGGCCGCGATGCCGTCGACGATCCGGCCGTCGCCCTGGAGGGGGTGCGGCCTGCGGACCGACTCGAAGCGGCGGACCAGGGCTTCGTCGGAGGACTCGAGGAAGACGATCCGCCGGGTGACCTCCTTGGCGTCCAGGTCGGCGAGGGACTGGCGAAGGTTGTCGAAGAACCGCCGGCCGCGTACGTCGACGACGACGGCGATCCGGGCGACATTGCCCTGCGAGCGCGCGCCGAGCTCCACCATGGTGGGGATCAGCGCGGGCGGCAGGTTGTCGACGACGAACCAGCCGAGGTCCTCCAGACACTTCGCGGCCGTACTGCGCCCCGCGCCCGACATTCCGGAGATGATCACCAGCTCGGGGATTGCCGCGTCCGCGGCCTCGCCGGGCTCGATCGTGGTGCCCGTACTCACGTCTGCTGCTCCGTCTCCATCGTGCTCAGTCATGTCCTGCTGCCCCCGTCGTTCTCTTCAATGATCTCTCCTGTTGCCGTATTCACGGCAGGGGCGGCCGGAGCCGCCTGGGCGAGGGCCACCGCGACGGACTCCGCCGTCTTGCGGCCCATGCCGGGAACCTCGCAGATCTGCTCGATTGTCGCCTGCTTGAGCCGCTTCACCGAGCCGAAATGCTTGATCAGCGCCTGTTTCCGGGTCTCGCCGAGACCCGGGACCGCGTCCAGCGGGCTGGTCCTGATGCGCTTTGTCCGCTTCGAGCGCTGGTAGCGGATGGCGAAGTCGTGAGCAGTGTCACGGACCCGCTGAAGGAGATACAGCCCCTCGCTGGAGCGTGGCAGGACCACTGGGTCGGCGTCGTGCGGCAGCCAGACCTCTTCGAGGCGCTTGGCCAGTCCGCACACGGCGACATCGTCGATGCCGAGCTCGTCGAGGGCACGCTGGGCGGCGGCCACCTGCGGCTGTCCGCCGTCCACGACGACGAGCTGCGGCGGATACGCGAAGCGCTTGGGCCTGCCGTCGTCCTCGGGGTTGTCGTCGCCGATCCACTCTCCCGTCTTGTCTTTTTCTGCGAGGTACCGCCTGAAGCGGCGGGCGACCACCTCGTGCATCGAGCGGACGTCGTCCTGCCCCTCGCCGTGCCAGATTTGTGTGTCTCCGACACGACCCTTGATCTGGAAACGGCGGTACTCGCTCTTGCGCGCCAGGCCGTCCTCGAAGACCACCATGGACGCCACCACGTCCTCGCCCTGGAGGTGCGAGATGTCGAAGCACTCGATCCGCAGCGGCGCCGAGTCCAGGCCGAGGGCCTCGGCGATCTCTTCCAGGGCCCGCGAGCGGGTCGTGAGATCGCTGGCGCGTTTGGTCTTGTGCAGGCCGAGCGCCTGCACGGCGTTGCGCTGGACCGTCTCCATCAGGTCCTTCTTGTCACCGCGCTGAGGGATACGGAGCGAGACGTTCGAGCCGCGTCGGCCGCTCAGCCACAGGCTGACCGCGTCGGCGTCGTCGGGGAGGGCCGGGACGAGGACCTCCTTGGGGACGGCGTCGCCGCGCTCCTCGCCGTACAGCTGCTGGAGCGCGTGCTCGACGAGGCCGGCGGTGTCGACGGCCTCGACCTTGTCTGTGACCCAGCCGCGCTGGCCGCGCACCCGACCGTCGCGGACGTGGAAGATCTGCACGGCGGCTTCGAGCTCGTCCTCGGCGACGGCGATCAGATCGGCGTCGGTGGCGTCCGCGAGTACGACGGCGTTCTTCTCGAGGGCACGCTTGAGTGCCCCTATGTCGTCGCGGAGCCGGGCCGCCCTCTCGTACTCCATCTCGTCGGCGGCCGCCATCATCTGCTTCTCCAGACGGCGGATGTAGGTGCCGGTGCGGCCGGCCATGAAGTCGCAGAACTCCTCGGCCAGTTCGCGATGCTCCTCAGGGGTGACGCGGCCCACGCAGGGCGCGGAGCACTTGCCGATGTAGCCGAGCAGACAGGGGCGGCCCTTCTGCTGGTGGTTCCTGAAGACCCCGGCCGAGCAGGTGCGTACGGGAAAGACCCGCAGCATCAGGTCGACGGTCTCGCGGATCGCCCAGGCGTGGCCGTACGGACCGAAATAGCGCACGCCCTTCTTCTTGGCGCCGCGCATCACCTGGACCCGCGGGAAGTCCTCATTGAGGGTGACCGCGAGATACGGATAGCTCTTGTCGTCCCGGTACTTGACGTTGAACCGCGGATCGAATTCCTTGATCCAGGAGTACTCCAGCTGGAGCGCCTCGACCTCGGTGGAGACCACCGTCCACTCCACGGACGCCGCCGTGGTGACCATGGTGGCGGTGCGCGGGTGCAGATTCGCCACGTCCTGGAAGTAGTTGGCGAGGCGCTGGCGCAGGCTTTTGGCCTTCCCGACATAGATCACCCGGCGGTGCTCGTCGCGGAATCTGTAGACCCCCGGCGAGTCGGGGATCTGTCCCGGCTTGGGGCGGTAGCTGGAGGGGTCTGCCATGTCGACCAGCCTACTGGCGGGCAGTGACAGTACGGGCCGGGTCCGGCCCTCGCCGGGGTGCCGGCCCTTGGGTGCCGGCCATTGTCGGGCTCCGGCACTCGTCGCGGCTCCGGCACTCGTCGGGGCTCCGGCCTGCTCGGGGCTCCGACCCTGCTCGGGGCTCCGGCCCGAACCGAGGGCTGACGAGTCGGACCAGTCGGTCTGGTCGTCGGTCGGCGCGACGGTGGCCGTCGACAGGGGCAGAGTGAACAGCTGCGGATCAGCATCAGTCCTTGTCGGAGACGGGGCAACACGCTTCAATGCGGGGTGACACGGCGCTGTGAACACTGCGGCCGGGATGTGAACACCTCCGTCCCGCTCCACCTGGACGCCGGTCGCCGCCCACCCACAGCGGCTCGCCCCTGTCGTGAACTCAATTCCCGCAAGTCGCTGGAGGAACCATGGGGCACACCGAGGCCGATCTGGCACAGGTGCTGCACACCGGCCCGTTCCATCTGGCGCTGCGCGCCGCCCTCGCGGTGCGCGGGCTGCCGCTCCAGCGCGTCCAGCACCATCTCGCGCACCGCGGGATAAAGGTGGGCGTGACCAGCCTCAGCTACTGGCAGCAGGGCGCGCGCCGCCCGCAGCGCCCCGAGTCGCTGCGCGCCGTGCGTGCTCTGGAGGACGTACTCGAACTGCCCGGGAACTCGCTGATCCGGCTGCTCGACGTGGGCGAAGGCGGCGCGCGAAGTGATGTCGAGCCCCCCGCGACGCGCTCCTACCGGTCACTGGTGGAGGCCTCCGGCGCGGTGGAGCAGCTGCTTGCCGATCTGGAGTCGCCGGCGGACGGCGGGCTGCACACAGTGGGCCACCACGAGCGTGTACGGATCGGAGCGGGGCGCGAGCTGCTGGGGCGCGATTCGGCGCATGTCGTACGCGCCCACCGCGACGGCGTCGACCGCTATCTGGCCATCCACCACGGCGATCCGGGCTGCGATCCCGCGCGGGTGGAGGTCAGCGCGCTGGAGAACTGCCGCGTGGGACGGGTGCGGTGGCACCGGGAGACCAGGGTGCTGATCGCCGAGCTGCTCTTCGACGCCCGGCTGCGCGCGGGTGAGACGTACCTCTTCGGCTATGGCTTCGAGGACGGAACCGGCGGGCCGAGCGAGGAGTACGTCCGCGGCTTCAGCTTCGCGGGCGGGCAGTACGTCCTGCAGGTGCACTTCGACGAGGGTGCGCTGCCGCTGCGGTGCCGGCGGTTCGCGCAGGCCACGACCGGAGCGCCGCGCGGCGCCAGGACGGATCTGACGCTGAGCGGGCGGCACCGCACGGTCCACCTGGTGGAGCAGGGCGTACGGCCGGGGGTGCTGGGGATCGACTGGGACTGGGACTGACGCTCGCCTCTGTGGTCTACGGCTCCGGGCCGGCGACCAGCTTGTGGCTTACGCCTCCGGACCGGCGACGAGCTTGCCGCCCTCCGCCTTGACCGGGACCTCGGGGAGCGGCACGGTCGCCGGGCCCTGGAGCGCCTTGCCGGTCGTGACGTCGAAGCGGCTTCCGTGGCAGGGACAGTTGCCTTCGGTGCCCTCGACCTTGTCGAGGACGCAACCCGCGTGGGTGCACTGCGCACTGAATGCCTTGTACTGGCCCTTTGCCGGGCAGCTCACGATCAGGCGCTGCTCGCGGTAGAGCCTGGCGCCACCCACCGGGACGGCGTCGGCCGCGCCGAGATCGACGGGCGCGGTGGGGGTGGGGTTCTCGGCGTGGCCGAGCTTCGACTCGGTGGAGCAGGCCGCGACCCCCAGCCCGGCTGCCCCGGCGAGGGCAGCGCCTTTCAGCACGGTACGGCGGGCGGCTGGCTGGCCGGACATGGAAACTCCACTGATCAGGGCGTCGGTGACAGACCCGACGATACCGGCGGAGATCGGCGGCCCTCCTGGCGGGCTCCCTGTCGCCCCCGGAGGCGATGGGTTACGTTCTCGCCGTGATCGTCGTCGCCGGAGAGTCCTTGATCGACCTGGTCCCGCAGCAGGTCGGCGACCCGCTGCCGATGCTGCTGCCGCGGCTCGGCGGCGGTCCGTACAACACGGCTGTCGCGCTCGGCCGGCTCGGCGCGACGGTCGGCTTCTGCTCCCGGGTTTCGACGGACGGCTTCGGCGAGGCGCTGCTGGCCGGGCTGCACAGGGCAGGGGTGGGGACGTCCCTCGTCCAGCGCGGGCCCGAGCCGACGACGCTGGCGGTAGCGAGCATCGGCGCGGACGGCTCCGCCGGGTACCGCTTCTATGTGCAGGGCAGCGCCGACCGGCTTTTCGAGCTGCCGCCCCAACTGCCGGATTCCGTACGGGCACTGGCCTTCGGGACCTGCTCGCTGGTGCTGGAGCCGGGCGCGACTGCGTACGAAGCGCTGCTGCGACGGGAAGCGGGGCGCGGGATCTTCACGCTGCTCGACCCGAACATAAGGGCCGGTCTGATCCCGGACGCGGACGCCTACCGGGCGCGCTTCGCCGGCTGGCTGCCGTATGTGTCGCTGCTGAAGCTGTCGGAGGACGACGCCCGTTGGCTCGGCGGCGTGCCGGAGGGGCCCGCGGCGGTGGTGCTGACGCGGGGTGCGGCTGGGCTGTCGGTGCGGACGCGGGGCGGGCTTGAGGTCTCGGTCCCGGCCACGGCGGTGACCGTCGCGGACACGATCGGCGCGGGAGACACGGTGAACGCGGCCCTGCTGCACGGCCTCGCGGCCCGCGCCGCCCTGTCGGCGAACGCCCTGGCCGGTCTGGGCGCGGAGGGGTGGCACGAGGTGCTGCACTTCGCGTCCCGGGCGGCCGCGGTGACCTGCTCCCGCACGGGCGCGGAGCCGCCGTACGCGTCGGAGCTGAACGGCTGACGGCTGACGGCTGACGGCTGCGGAAGAAGCCGGGGCCGTCCGGCAGCCGGTTCGCCCTCAATCGCCCAACGGGCTGGAATTTCCAGCCCGTTGGGGGTCTCCCCCCGGACGAAGTCTGCGGGAGATTGAGGACACGACGGTGACCGGCGTCAGGCCTTGCGGGCCCGGGCGGTCCTGGCCGTGGCCGTCTTCTTCACCGGCGCCGCCTTCGCGGCGACCGCGTTCTTCGCCGCGGCGGTCTTCCTGGCCGCGGCCTTCTTCGGTGCCTTGCGCGCCGCCGGCACCACCGCGTCGCTGATCCGCTCGGCGTCCAGGATGTCGCGCAGGAACTTGCCGGTGTGGCTGGTCGGCACTCCCGCGACCTGCTCCGGGCTGCCCTCGGCGATGACCAGTCCGCCGCCGTTGCCACCCTCCGGGCCCATGTCGACGACCCAGTCCGCGGTCTTGATGACGTCCATGTTGTGCTCGATCACGATGACCGTGTTGCCCTTGTCGACCAGGCCGGACAGCACGTTGATCAGCTTGCTGATGTCCTCGAAGTGCAGACCGGTCGTCGGCTCGTCCAGGACGTAGACCGTGCGGCCGGTGGAGCGCTTCTGGAGCTCCGAGGCCAGCTTCACGCGCTGGGCCTCGCCGCCCGAGAGCGTCGGCGCGGACTGGCCGAGCCGCACATATCCCAGGCCCACCTCGTGGAGGGTCTTCAGATGACGGGCGATCGTCGGGACGGCCCCGAAGAAGTCCAGCGCCTCCTCGATCGGCATGTCCAGCACCTCGGCGATGGACTTGCCCTTGTAGTGGACCTCCAGGGTCTCCCGGTTGTAGCGCGCTCCGTGGCAGACCTCGCACGGGACGTACACATCCGGCAGGAAGTTCATCTCGATCTTGATGGTGCCGTCGCCCGAGCAGTTCTCACAGCGGCCGCCCTTGACGTTGAAGGAGAACCGGCCGGGCAGGTAGCCCCGGACCTTGGCCTCCATCGTCTCCGCGAAGAGCCTGCGGACATGGTCGAAGACGCCGGTGTACGTCGCCGGGTTGGAGCGCGGCGTACGGCCGATGGGCGACTGGTCGACATGCACCACCTTGTCGACGAGGTCGTCGCCGTCGACCCGGGTGTGGCGGCCCGGCACCGACTTGGCGCCGTTCAGCTCGCGGGCGAGGTGGGTGTAGAGGATGTCGTTGACCAGGGTCGACTTGCCGGAGCCCGAGACGCCGGTGACCGCGGTGAGCACGCCCAGCGGGAACGAGACGTCGATGTCGCGCAGGTTGTTCTCACGGGCGCCGTGGACCGTGAGCAGACGGGTCGGGTCCATGGGCCGGCGGATGTCGGGCGTCGGGATGGACCGCTTACCGGCGAGGTACTGCCCGGTCACCGAGTCCTTGTTGGCGAGGAGCTCCTTCAGCGAGCCGCTGTGCACGACCCTGCCGCCGTGCTCGCCGGCGCCCGGGCCGATGTCGACCACCCAGTCGGCCACCTTGATGGTGTCCTCGTCGTGCTCGACGACGATGAGCGTGTTGCCCATGTCGCGGAGCCGGACCAGGGTCTCGATGAGCCGGTGGTTGTCGCGCTGGTGCAGCCCGATGGACGGCTCGTCCAGTACGTACAACACTCCGACGAGGCCGGAGCCGATCTGGGTGGCGAGCCGGATGCGCTGGGCCTCGCCGCCGGAGAGCGTGCCCGCCGCGCGGTTCAGCGAGAGGTAGTCGAGACCCACGTCGACCAGGAACTTCAGCCGTTCGTTGACCTCCTTGAGCACCCGCTCGGCGATCTTCTTGTCGCGGGCGTTCAGTCGCAGCTCGCCGAGGAAGTCCGCGCAGTCGCTGATCGACATCGCGGCGACGTCGGCGATGGACTTCTCCATCACCGTGACCGCGAGGACGATCGGCTTCAGCCGGGTGCCCTCACAGGTCGGGCAGGGCACCTCGCGCATATAGCCCTCGAAGCGCTCCCTGCTGGAGTCGCTCTCGGCCTCGCTGTGCCGCCGCTTGACGAACTGGACCGCCCCTTCGAAGGCGGGCGTGGTGTACGCCCGCTCGCGTCCGTATCTGTTGCGGTAGCGCACCTCGACCTGGGTCTTGTGGCCATAGAGCAGGGCCTTCTTGGCACGCTGCGGCAGCCCGGCCCAAGACATGTCGGTGGAGAAGCCGATCGCCTGGGCGAGACCGCCGATCAGCCGCCCGAAGTACTCCTTGGTGTGACCGTGCGACCAGGGGTGGATCGCGCCCTCGTCGAGGGACCTCTCCTCGTCCGGGACGATCAGCTCGGGGTCCACCTCCATGCGCGTGCCGATGCCGGTGCAGTCGGGGCAGGCGCCGAACGGTGAGTTGAAGGAGAAGGAGCGGGGCTCCAGCTCCTCGAAGGACAAGTCGTCGTACGTGCAGTAGAGATGCTCCGAGAACATCCGCTCGCGCTCAGGGTCGTCCTCGGCCAGGTCCACGAAGTCGAGGACGACCATGCCGCCGGAGAGCCCGAGCGCGGTCTCCACCGAGTCGGTCAGCCGGCGCTTTGCGCTGTCCTTGACGGTGAGGCGGTCGACGACCACCTCGATGGTGTGCTTCTCCTGCTTCTTCAGCGTGGGCGGCTCGGCGAGCTGGATCGTCTGTCCGTCGACCCGCGCGCGGCTGTATCCCTTGGTCTGGAGGTCGGCGAAGAGGTCGACGAACTCGCCCTTGCGCTCCCGCACGAGGGGCGAGAGGACCTGGAAGCGGCTGCCCTCGGGCAGCTCGAGCACCCTGTCCACGATGGCCTGCGGCGACTGGCGCGAGATGGGCCGGCCGCACTCCGGGCAGTGCGGCTTGCCGATGCGGGCAAAGAGCAGCCGGAGGTAGTCATAGACCTCGGTGATGGTGCCGACCGTCGAGCGCGGGTTGCGCGAGGTCGACTTCTGGTCGATGGAGACGGCCGGGGAGAGGCCCTCGATGAAGTCGACGTCCGGCTTGTCCATCTGACCGAGGAACTGCCGGGCGTACGAGGAGAGCGACTCGACGTACCGGCGCTGCCCCTCGGCGAAGATCGTGTCGAACGCGAGGGACGACTTGCCCGACCCCGAGAGCCCGGTGAACACAATGAGGGAGTCACGCGGTAGGTCGAGCGAGACGTTCTTGAGATTGTGCTCGCGAGCGCCACGAACGATGAGACGGTCGGCCACGCCGGTCCGCACCTTTCTTGAGAGAAGCGGGGGGCACAGCCCCCGTCCCAGACTATGGGGGCCGCCGGATCGTTTGGATTCCAAGCTGAGAAATGCCTGCTGCAACCAGGATGCTCCACTGAGCCTATAGCACGCGCATTCGAATTACGGCCAGGCTCTGCCACCTTCACCCGATCGAGTGCCGGGACTATCGTCGGCCCCATGATCGATCCCTTGCATGACCTGGCCTCTGTACGCGAAGCCACCGATCGGCTCCTCACCGCAGCCGCCGGTCTTGACGACTCCGGAGCCTCGGCACCGTCCCGGCTCCCGGGCTGGAGCCGCGGCCATGTTCTGGCCCACCTTTCCCGTAACGCTGACGCGCTCGTAAATGTTCTCGAGGGCCGCCCGATGTATGTGAGCGCCGAGGCACGCGAGAGCGACATCGAGCGGGACGCGCGCCGCCCGCTCGCCGAACAGCTCGCCGACGTACGAGAGAGCGCCGCCCGTTTCCAGTCGGCGTGCGCGGCTCCCGCCGACTGGAGCCGCACGGTCGAGCTGCGCAACGGCATCACGGACGCCGCGGCCCGCCTCCCCTTCCGCCGGCTCGTCGAGGTCGAGCTGCACCACGTCGACCTGGGCATCGGCTACGAGCTGGAAGACCTGCCCGAGGAGTTCACCGACCGGGAGATCACCTTCCTCGCCCAGCGCTTCGCCGGGCGCGCGGACGTACCGCCGACCCGCATCGTCGCGGCCGGCAAAGCCTCCGGCGGCGGTTCGGTCAACGGCTCGGTCGGCGGCTCGGTCGGCAGCGCGGGCGAAGCCTCCGGCGAGTGGCACACGGGCGGCACGGGGGGCGTCCCGGTGACGGTCACCGGCCCTGCCCCCGCACTTCTCGGGTGGCTCGCCGGCCGCCGCGACGGTGCGGATCTGGACTCCTCAGGGGGCCTGCTTCCGGCGCTGCCCCCGCTATAGGCTGATCCCATGACGTACAGCGGAGTAGTGAAGGTCGGCGGCGCTGCGGATGTGCACGAACTCCAGGACCTGATGATCTCCAAGGTCGCGGTCGGCCCGATGGACAACAACGCCTATCTGCTGCGCTGCCGGGCCACCGACGAGCAGTTGCTGATCGACGCGGCCAGTGAACCCGAGACACTGCTGACGCTGATCGGCGACGACTCCATCGCGTCGGTCGTCACCACCCACCGCCATGGCGACCACTGGCAGGCGCTGGCCGATGTCGTCCGCGCGACCGGTGCCCGCACCTACGCCGGCCGGTACGACGCCGAGGGCATCCCCGTCCCGACGGACGTGCCCGTCGAGGACGGGGACACGATCCGGGTGGGCCGCGTCGAACTGACCGCCCGTCATCTCGTGGGGCACACCCCCGGCTCGATCGCCCTGGTCTATGACGACCCGCACGGTCCCCCGCACGTTTTCACGGGCGACTGCCTCTTCCCAGGCGGGGTGGGCAACACGCGCAAGGACCCCGAGGCCTTCGCGAGCCTGATCAACGACGTCGAGACGAAGCTCTTCGCCGTGCTTCCGGACGAGACCTGGGTCTACCCGGGACATGGCAAGGACACGACGCTGGGCGACGAGCGGCCGCATCTGCCGGAGTGGCGCAAGCGCGGCTGGTAGCGCGCTCGCTGCGCGCCCTTGTTCCGCCTCCTCAGTCCGCGCGGGCCTCGCTCGGCGCCCTCTTTGCGCGCCTCGCTCCGCGCGCGCCTCAATCCACGCGGGTCTCAATCCACGCGGGTCTCGTTCCGCGCGCCCCGTTCCATGCTCGCGTTCCGTGCGCTCGTACGCGGCCGCCTCAACTGCCGTCCGCCGACGGGACGTCGCTCGGCCCGAAGTCGCCGAACCTGTCGAAGTCGTCGAAGCTGTCCGCCACCGCCGACGGCAGCGGTCCCAGCCGCAGGAGTCCGGTGACCAGACGGGCAGCGAGGGCGTGCCAGACGCCGGCGCGGCGGAGCATGGCGTGGTCGCCGCCGGGCATCCGCAGCGCGCAGGATTCGGCGCCGGCGGCGCGTGCCGCGGCCGCCAGCTCCCAGGAGCCGCGCGGGTCGGTCACCCGGTCGCGGTCGCCGTGCACCAGGACGATGCGCTTGCCCTCCAGATGAGCCACGGGCTCTCCCGCCGGGCACCACGGAGCGAGGCCGACCACGGCCTCCACGAGGGGGTGGCTCGCGGCCCGCAGGGCGGCCCGGCCGCCCATCGAGTGGCCGACCAGGACGACCGGGACCGGCCCGGTGAGGAACGCCAGTTCGTCCAGGGCGCGCAGCGCGTCGCTTGCCGCGTCGGCGCGCACGCCGTTCCAGCCGCGGTGGCGGTAGCTGACTCTGCCGAGCACCACATCGTGGTCGACCGTGGCGCGCGCGATCGCCCGGGCGAAAGGGCGCATCCGGATGCCGGGCAGGTTCCACTGCGTCGGTGGCTCCAGGGCGTCGGCAGTACCGCCGTGCAGCAGCAGAACGGCGCCCTGCGGCGGCTCTGCGGCCCGGTCGAGCCGCAGAGCGGGGGCGGGCGGCCGCCCCTCTTCCTGTACGCGCATGGGTGTCACGTCCTTGCCGATTCGGGCCCGGCACAATCCGATGCCTCGCTGACACTGCCCGGCCATGCTCCCGATCATGACGGAGCCCGGCTGTCCGCCCAAAGGCGGCCCCGGTGCTGAGAGCACTGTGCCGTACGAGGGTCGGAACGAACCTCAGGACATGAACGTCCGGACCTGAACGTCAGGCCTCCACGCTGTCCTTCTCCGCGTTCCCGGCCTTCCCGGCCTCCTCTGCCGCCTCGGCCGCTTCGCGCTCCGCCTTCTTCTTCGAGGCGATCAGGCTGGTGATCGTGGTGACGATCAGCACGCCACAGATGACCGCCAGCGAGAACGGAATCGAGATCTCGGGGACGTGCACCCCGCTCTCGTGCAGTGCGTGCAGCACCAGCTTGACGCCGATGAAGCCGAGGATCACCGACAGGCCGTAGCTGAGGTGGACCAGCTTCCTCAGCAGTCCGCCGATGAGGAAGTACAGCTGACGCAGGCCCATCAGCGCGAAGGCGTTCGCGGTGAAGACGATGTACGGGTCCTGCGTCAGGCCGAAGATCGCGGGGATGGAGTCCAGCGCGAAGAGCACATCGGTGGTGCCGATGGCGAGCATGACCACCATCAGCGGGGTCAGGACGCGCTTGCCGTTGTTGCGTATGAAGAGCTTGGTGCCGTGGTACTTGTCAGCGACGCCGAAGCGGTTCTCGATGGACTTCAGGAGGCGGTTCTCCTCGAACTCCTCTTCCTCCTCGTCGGAGCGCGCCTCCTGGATGAGCTTCCAGGCGGTGTAGATCAGGAACGCGCCGAAGATGTAGAAGACCCACGAGAAGCTGGCGATGATCGCGGCGCCGGCGGCGATGAAGATGGCGCGCAGGACGAGAGCGATCAGCACGCCGACGAGCAGCACCCGCTGCTGGAGGTGGGACGGCACCGCGAACTTCGCCATGATCAGGACGAAGACGAAGAGATTGTCGACGCTCAGCGACTTCTCGGTGATGAAGCCCGCGAAGAACTCTCCCGATGCCTGGCTCTCGCCGAATACGAGCAGGCCGAGGCCGAAGAGAGCGGCCAGGACGATCCAGACGACGGTCCAGATTCCGGCTTCCTTGATCGACACGTCATGGGGCTTGCGCCCGATGAAGAAGTCGACAGCAATCAGGGCACTCAGACCAAGAATGGTCAGCACCCACATGGTCCATGAAACGTCCACTGCGCCTCCGGCGTCGTACGGCTACTGATCAGCGTCGTCGCTGCCGGAGGTCTCCTCCGCCCGAACGGCTCTGCCGCCACGGGCCGGCGCCCCGGGACCGGTATCGGTCCGTACTGACGGGAACGCCGCAGCCGGGAGTACTCCCCTCCGCTCAAAGGAGCGTACAGGAATCCCCAAGGGAAGGTAAAGGGCTTGGTAAGCGGGCTTCAAGTGCGCAGGTCAGCGACGCCGGGAGCGACGTTCAGCGACGCCAGGAACGACGGGCCGCGGCCACCTGGTCCAGCACCTGGCGCAACACGGCGCTGCCCTGCGGCACCGTGAGCGGCTCGTACGTCCAGGCGTGCCGGACCCACGGGTCGGCCAGATGGTCGTCCGGGACCGGGGTGATGCGCAGCAGCGAGCACCAGAGCGGGTCGAGTACCGGTCCGTACGCGCTCGCGTCCTCGCGGTCCGCCACCATCAGCAGATGGACGCCGACCGCCGGGCCCTCGTCGGCGAGGTAGCGCAGCTGGGTGACCGCGCGGTCGTCGAAACCGTGCGGGAAGTCGTTGACGATCAGCAGCTGCTCCGCGGTGTCCAGGTCGGGCGGGAGCGAGTCGGCCGCGCCGCCGCGGACCGCCATCGTCACCAGATCCACCCGCTGGAGGAGCTTCGCGAGCGTGTCGCTCACGCCCTGCGCGCCCGCCGCCGGCGGACCGGCGAGGACCCCGGAGCCGACCAGCGGGGCGAGTGAGGGGGCTGCCGTGCCCGCCGGGTCGATGACATGGACCGTGAACTCGCCCGGCGGATAGACCGCGAGCAGCCGGGCCGCGTGCGCGACCGCGCAGTCCATGGCTAGCTTGCGCAGCTCTGCCTCGTCCAGCACGATCGCCGCCTCGGAACCGGAACGTCCGCTGTCCACCCACAGCCCCCGCTCCAGCGGCAGCCGCACCAGGAACGGAATGCGCAGCTCGGGGCTCTCCGGCAGCTGGAGATCGCCCAGGCGCAGCGCCATCGGGATCTCCATCGGGACGCGGTACGCATGCCAGGCCGGGTTGTCCCAGCGGGCGAAGGCGGGCGGCAGCGCGGGCTCGACGACCTCGGACTCGGCGGTGAGCTGGGCCAGGTCTCGGTCGAGGACCTGACGGGCCCGGTCGGTCAGCTGCTCGCACTTGGCGCGGGCCGCCTCGCGGGCGGCGTCCCCCGCGCCGCCTATGCGGCTGCGCGGGTCGGAGAGCGCCTGGTCGAGCTCCTGGTCCAGCCGGGTCTCGGCGAACTCGACGGCGCTGCGGTACGCGGCCACGCTGCGGGCCAGGTCCTCGAACATGCCCCAGATCTGGTTGTAGAGCCGCTCCTCCATGGACCAGCCGGTGGCGTCGCCCGCGACGGGCCGGGCGGGCTGCCCGGGCTGGGCGGGATGGGCGGCCGGGGGCGGCGGCGGGGGCGCGACGGACTGGCGCCGCGGGTGCGCATAGTTGATCGGCCCGCCCGTCGGCTGCGGGGCGTCGGGCGTGGGTGTCTGCTGGGAGCCCGCGGCGCCGGACTGGGCGCCGGCAGCCGCAAGGCCGTTCGGAAGCGTCGCGTCCGGTCCCGGCGCAAGCGTGGCGTCCGGCGCAAGCGTCGCGTCCGGTCCGGCCGTCTGGCTCTGCCCCGCCGTCTGATTCTGCCCGGGCGTCTGATTCGGCCGCGGCATGGCCGGCCTGGTGTAAGCGCCGTCGGCGCCGCTCGCACGCAGCTGTGCCGGCTCCGCCCGTAGTGTGCGGCCGGCCGCCGTTTCCTGGATGCCTGCGGCCGTCTCACGGGCCTTGTGCAGCCCCTGGTCGGCCAGCAGCTCCGCGAGCCCGCCCGCGTACCCCTGGCCCACCGCGCGCACCTTCCAGGCGCCTTGGCGGCGGTACAACTCGACCGCGACGAGCGCGGTCTCGGCGTCCAGGCCGGTGATGGTGAAGCTCGCCAGCTCGGCGTCCTCCTGGCCGATGACGGCGACGAAGGGAGCCGCGGTGGCACCGAACTGGGCCGGGCCGCCGGTGCCTTCGGGGAGGGCGAGCAGCACATTGACCTGATGCACCGCCTCGGGCACAGCATCCAGGTCGACGGTGAACCGGGGGGCTTCGGTGGCCCGCCGAGGCACCTCGATGCCGGGCAGCGTGGGTGCGCCGGGGTGCGCGATCCACTCGTCCCGCAAGGCTCCCTGCGGGTCGGAGCCGGTGGCGCAGGCCACGACCGGATGGCCTGCCGACACCCGAATCTCCAGGCGGGTGTGGGGCAGGGGGTGGTTCTGCCCCCGTACCAGCTCGGCCGTCATCGCTCTGTCCCCTCAGTGCTGTGCGGTGGTGGTGAGCGGTGCAGCTCCCGGCGGCCTGGTGCCTCCGGGAGCTGCGTGTCTGCCGTACGCTCCGCGCCTACAGGTGCGGCAGGATCGTCGGCATCAGGTCCTGGAAGGTACGTCCGTTGGCCGGGGTGCCGACCGCGGTCATCTGCCAGCCGCCGCCCACGCGGTGCACCTTCGCCATGATCTGAGCGGTGTACTGACCACCGCCGGTGAGCGTGTAGCGGGCGAGCTCCTGGCCGTTGGTCTCGTCGACGATGCGGCAGAACGCGTTCTGCACCTCTGCGAAGGTCTGACCGGTGAAGGAGTTCACCGTGAAGACGATCTGGTCGATGTGGACCGGCACCCGCTGGAGGTCCACGAGGATGGCCTCGTCGTCGCCGCCCTGGCCCGCTCCGCCGACCAGGTTGTCTCCGGTGTGCCGGACCGAGCCGTCGTCGCTGACAAGGTGGCGGAAGAAGACCACGTCCACCGGCTGCTTGTCGGCGAACAGCACGGCCGACGCGTCGAGGTCGACCTCTCTGGTGCGCGACCCGAACAGTCCACGGCGAGGGGCCGCCTGCCAGCCCAGGCCCATCCGCACCGCACTCAGTTCGCCCCCGTCGGCCTTCTGCAGGCTGATGCCCTGTCCCTTGGACAAGTTGACGCTCACGCGCTGTCCCCTCTCAGAACGTTCCCCTCGGCCGCCTGTCTGGGCGGTTGGACTGAAACCCTACGCAGTAGCTCGAACGGCGCAGCAGAATTGGCCCGTTTTTGTGTCGGTCTTGAAACACACCAGGTGTGCGGGGCTCAGGCGAGGCCCGCCTCCTTCATCTGGCGCAGCTCCTTCTTCAGCTCGCTCACCTCGTCACGCAGCCGTGCGGCGATCTCGAACTGCAGGTCGGCGGCGGCGGCGCGCATCCGGTCGGTCATCTCCTCGATGATCCCGGCCAGTTCGGCCGCGGGCCGGTCGGTGAGCACCTCGCCCGTCCTGCCGCCGCGGCCGCCCAGCACCGGGACCGGTGCCTTGGCGCCCTTGCCGGGCTTCTCCGCCTTCGCCTGGCGGTAGCCGCTGCCGAGCAGCTCCTCGGTGTCGACCTCCTCGCGCGCGATGGTCGCCACGATGTCGTTGATCTTCTTACGGAGCGGCTGCGGGTCGAGGCCGCGCTCGGTGTTGTACGCGACCTGCTTCTCCCGGCGGCGGTTGGTCTCGTCGATGGCCTGTGCCATCGCCGGGGTGATGGAGTCGGCGTACATGTGGACCTGGCCGGAGACATTGCGCGCCGCGCGGCCGATGGTCTGGATCAGCGAGGTGCCGGAACGCAGGAAACCCTGCTTGTCGGCGTCGAGGATGGCCACCAGTGACACCTCGGGGAGGTCGAGTCCCTCACGCAGCAGGTTGATGCCGACCAGCACGTCGTACTCACCGGCGCGCAGTTCGCGCAGCAGCTCGACCCGGCGCAGGGTGTCGACGTCACTGTGCAGGTACCGGACCTGGATGCCCAGTTCGAGGAAGTAGTCGGTGAGGTCCTCGGACATCTTCTTGGTGAGCGTGGTGACCAGGACACGCTCGTCCTTCTCGGTGCGCAGGCGGATCTCGTGCACCAGGTCGTCGATCTGCCCCTCGGTGGGCTTGACGACGACCTGCGGGTCGACCAGTCCGGTGGGACGGATGATCTGCTCCACGAAGCCGTCGCCGCGGGAGAGTTCGTACTTCCCCGGGGTCGCCGACAGATAGACCGTCTGGCCGATCCGCTGCTGGAACTCCTCCCACTTCAGCGGTCGGTTGTCGAGCGCGGACGGCAGCCGGAAGCCGTGGTCGACCAGCGTGCGCTTGCGGGACGCGTCGCCCTCGTACATAGCGCCGATCTGGGGCACGGTGACATGCGACTCGTCGATGACGAGGAGGAAGTCCTCGGGGAAGTAGTCGAGGAGGGTGTTGGGCGCGGTGCCGGGGTCGCGGTCGTCGAAGTGCATCGAGTAGTTCTCGACGCCCGAGCAGGAGCCGATCTGGCGCAGCATCTCGATGTCGTACGTGGTGCGCATGCGCAGCCGCTGGGACTCCAGCAGCTTGCCCTGCTTGTCGAGCTCGGCGAGGCGCTGCTCGAGCTCGGCCTCGATGCCGTTGATCGCCTTCTCCATGCGCTCCGGACCCGCCACGTAGTGGCTCGCCGGGAAGACGTACAGCGAATCGTCCTCGCTGATGATCTCGCCGGTGAGCGGGTGGAGGGTGGAAAGCGCCTCGATCTCGTCGCCGAACATCTCGATGCGGACGGCGAGCTCCTCGTAGACCGGGAAGATCTCGATGGTGTCGCCGCGGACCCGGAAGGTGCCGCGCGCGAAGGCCACGTCGTTGCGCGTGTACTGGATGTCGACGAAGCGGCGCAGCAGCTGGTCGCGGTCGATCTCCTCGCCGACCTTGAGGGGCACCATCCGGTCGACGTACTCCTGCGGGGTGCCGAGGCCGTAGATGCACGAGACGGAGGCGACCACGATCACATCACGGCGGGTGAGCAGGGAGTTCGTCGCGGAGTGGCGCAGCCGCTCGACCTCTTCGTTGATCGAGGAGTCCTTCTCGATGTAGGTGTCCGACTGCGGGACGTACGCCTCGGGCTGGTAGTAGTCGTAGTACGAGACGAAGTACTCCACCGCGTTGTTCGGCAGGAGCTCGCGGAACTCGTTCGCCAGCTGGGCGGCCAGGGTCTTGTTCGGCGCCATCACCAAGGTGGGGCGCTGAAGCTTCTCGATCATCCAGGCGGTGGTCGCCGACTTGCCGGTGCCGGTCGCACCCAGCAGGACGACATCCTTCTCACCTGCGCGGATGCGCCGCTCCAGGTCGGCGATGGCCGTCGGCTGGTCGCCGCTGGGCTGGTAGGGACTGACGACCTCGAAGGGCGCCACCGTGCGTTCGATCTTGGAAACGGGCCGCATGGATCCACCGTACGACCCACCACTGACAACCGGGGGCGATCCGCTGTGGCCTCAGGCACTCACCAGTCGCCGGACCGCGGCGAGCCCCGGCGAGGGGACCGGTCGGCGGCCCAGCCCGCGGGCTGTCCCTGCCGCTGCCCGGCGCGCTGCGCCGGCACTCCGGGGCGGGCGGGCACCCCCTGGGCGGTCCGCCGTCCGTCCGGATCGCCCATGACGAGCAGCGGGTCGAACATCACCACCACTGCGGCGAGGAGCAGGAAGACCACCGGGCCGATCAGCATGGGCGCGAGCAGGGTGGCGGCGGAGTCGCCGGTGCCGGCCGGGCCGGCCGCCCCGTGCAGATGGACGCTGACCGCCGCCATCCCGGTGTAGTGCATGCCGCTCACGGCGATGCCCATCACCAGGCTCGCCCCGAGGCTCGCCAGGAAGCCGTGGACCGATACGGCCGCCCAGAGGGCCGAGGTGGCGGCCACGACAGCGATGACCACGGAGAGGGCGACGGTCAGGGTGTCGTACTCGAGGCGTCCCTGCAGTCGCATCCCGGCCATGCCGAGGTAGTGCATGGAGGCCACGCCGAGGCCGGTGATCGTCCCGCCGGTGACCAGGGCCATGGGGGTCGCGCCGCGGTATCCGACGATGAAGATCCCGATGCCCACCATGACGATGGCGACCGCCAGGCTGGCGAAGGTCGTCGGTCCGTCGTAGCCGATGGGGGCCTCGGCGACGGTGAACCCCATCATCGCGATGAAGTGCATCGTCCAGATGCCCGAGCCGATCGCGGTCGCGCCCAGGGCGAGCCAGCCCGGCTTGAAGGAGCCCCCGTTGCGGATGGACCTGGTGGTGCAGCGGAGGCCGAGGGCCCCGCCTAGGCACGCCATCAAGTAGGCCGCCACGGGTGTGACGAGGCCGTAGCTGAATCCGTCGACAGTCCCCTGCATGCCGGTAAGCCCTTCGCTCCTTGTGATCCCCGCGATCCCTGACGGAACGTCTGGTCCGGGGGCGAGAGTAGGGCTCTCGCCACGGTAAGCAAACAATTGAACGGAGATTTATCGACACAGAAACCGACACGTGATGCGCTCCGGGCGGATCCGTTCACGTTCTGGCCATACTTCGCCTGTTCCTCGTTGGCCGTCAACTGCCACCCTCGGCCCGTCCGCGACCCGACCCCGTGAGGAGTCCAGGTGTACGCACGACCCGCCGCAGCAACGGCCGCCGCCGTCCTGGGAGTCAGCGCACTGCTGCTTCCGGGCCCCGCGGCCGAGACCGCAGAGGCCGCCGAGACCACGGCCCAGACCGCAGGCCGACACTGTGTCCCCCTTGTGATCGCCCACCGTGGCGCCTCCGCGTACGCGCCCGAGAACACTCTCGCGGCCATCGATCTCGCCGTCGGCATGGGCTTCGCCTGGGTCGAGAACGACGTTCAGCGCACCAAGGACGGCGAGCTGGTCGTCGTCCACGACGACTCCCTGGCGCGGACCACCGACGTGGAGCAGCGCTTCCCCGGGCGCGCGCCGTGGAAGATCAAGGACTTCACGGCCGCCGAGATCGCCACGCTGGACGCGGGCAGCTGGTTCGGCCCGAAGTGGGCGGGTGCGCGAGTGCCGACGCTCAAGCAGTATCTGAACCGGGTCGACGACAACGGCCAGAAGTTGCTCCTGGAGATCAAGAAGCCGGAGCTCTACCCGGGCATCGAGAAGGACACCCTGCGGGTGCTGCACGAGGAGGGCTGGCTCGATCGCCACCACGTCAAGCACAAGCTGGTCATCCAGAGCTTCGGCGCGGACACCGTGAAGGCCGTGCACCAGCAGCGGCCCGACATCACGACGGGCTTCCTCGGTACCCCCGCGGTGGCCGATCTGCCGTCGTACGCGGCGTTCACCGACCAGATCAACCCGACGCACACCTCCATCTCGGCCGAGTACGTGGCCGCGGTGCACCGGCTCAAGGGCGCGCACGGCAAGCGGCTGTGGATCAGCACCTGGACCGTGAACGACGCGGCGGGCGCGGCGCGCGTGGACGGCTTCGGGGTGGACGGCATCATCACCAACAACCCGGACGTCGTCCGGGACGCGGTGGACTGAACCGGCACTGTCAGTGCCCGGTCGTACGGTGGTTCGCATGAAGAGCTTCGAGTGGACCGTCGTGGGCACGGACATCGGGCCGCTGCTGCTCGCCGCGACCGAGGAGGGCCTGGTGAGCGTGGTCTTCCATGCTGACGCGGCGATACGGGACAGGGCGCTCGGGCAGCTGGCGGGGCGGCTCGGCGCGGAGCCGGTTCAGGACGCTACGGGCCTGCTGGCCGAGCCGGTACGCCAGCTGGAGGCGTATTTCGCGGGCGGACTGCGGCAGTTCGAGCTGCCGCTGGACTGGTCGCTGTCCGGCGGGTTCAACCGGCAGGTGCTGCGGGAGCTGGCGGACGGCGTGCCGTACGGCACGGTCGTCGGGTACGGCGACCTGGCGGCCCGGGTTGGCCAGCCGGGCGCCGCGCAGGCCGTGGGCGCGGCGATGGGCTCCAATCCACTGCCGGTGGTGGTGCCCTGCCACCGCGTGGTGGAGACGGACGGCGGGCTGGGCGGGTTCGGGGGCGGCCTGGAGACCAAGCGGAAGCTGCTGGCACTGGAGGGGGTGCTGCCGGAGCCGCTGTTCTGACGGGGGCAGGACGGGGGCCGGCACCGAGGCGCCGGTCCGGATGTAGGGGTACTCGATGTCGTACGCGCGTACGGGCTGGCACACTGCGCCAGTGACCATCAGCCCTGACGCGCCTGACATATCCGATGCGCCTGCCGCGGTCGTTGCGGGAGCGGTCGCTGCTGCCGCGACCGTTACGGGAGCGGTCGCCGCTGCCGCGACCACGGCGGCCGGGAGCTCTGCCGCCTTCGTGACCGCTCTCGCGGCCACCCTCGTGGCCGGTCTCGCCGCCGCGTTCGCGATCCCCCTCGGGGGCGGTCTCGCCGGTCTCGCGGCCGGCGGTGGAACGGCGGACGCGCGGTGACGTCGATCGACAAGGCAGCCGCCCCCGCTCCGGTGTCGGCCGACGAGCTGCCCGCGCTGCGGCGGCGGATCACCGCGGTGCTCATCGCCAGCCAGATCCTCGGCGGGCTCGGCGTCGCGACCGGGATCGCGCTCGCCACCGTGCTGGCGCAGCAGGTGAGCGGGACCGAGGCCCTGTCCGGTCTCGCGCCGACCGCCACCGTGGCAGGGACCGCGCTGCTGTCCATACCGCTGGCCGCGCTGATGACGGCCCGCGGGCGGCGGCCCGGGCTCGTACTCGCCTATCTGCTCGGCGCGTTGGGCGCGGGCGTGGTCGTGCTGGCCGCGGTGGTGGACAACTTTCCGCTGCTGCTCCTGGGCATGGCCCTCTTCGGCGCGGGCTCGTCGGCGAATCTCCAGGCGCGCTTCGCGGCAGCCGACCTTGCCGAGCCCGAGCGGCGCGGCCGGGCCATCTCCAATGTCGTGTGGGCGACCACGATCGGCGCGGTGCTCGGCCCCAATATCGCGGCGCCCGCGGGCCGCAGCGTGTCCGGGCTCGGGATACCGGCGGCCGCGGGGCCGTTCTTCTGGGCGGCCGGGGTGTTCCTCGTCTCCGGGGTCATGGTCTTCGTCCTGCTGCGCCCCGATCCGCTGCTGACCGCCCGTGCACTGTCCCCTGCCGACCGCTCCCCCGAGGGGCGCTCGCTGCGAGCGGGGATGCGGGCCGTGCGTGAGTCGCCGATGGCCCGGCTTGCGCTGGTCACCGTCGCCGTCTCACACACCGCGATGGTGTCGATCATGACGATGACTCCGGTCGCACTCAGCCACCACGGCGCGGGCATCGAGCTGATCGGCCTCGTGATCAGCGGCCATATCGCGGGCATGTACGCGTTCTCGCCGGTGATGGGCTGGCTGGCGGACCGGGTCGGCCGGCTCGCGGTGATCGGCCTCGCGGTCGGGCTGCTCTGCACGGCCGCGCTGCTCGCCGGTACGGCGGGGGCGAGCCACGGGCAGACCGCCGCCGGGCTCTTCGTCCTCGGACTCGGCTGGTCGGCGGGCCTGGTGTCCGGCTCCACGCTGCTCACCGACTCTGTGCCACAGCCCGCACGGGCCGCCGTGCAGGGCCTGTCCGACCTGACCATGAATACGGCGGCTGGCATCGGCGGAGCGGCCGCCGGACTGATCGTCGCGCAGGCGAGCTACGGCTGGCTGAACGTGGTCGGCGCCTGCATGCTGCTGCCGATGGCCGCACTCGCGGTACGCAGAGCACTCAGCTGACCGTTCCGCTCCTGCCTACCGTGGGCCGGAACTGTCCGGCCCTCGCGCGGACGGACCGACTGCGGGCTGCCGCAGCGCGGCTGAGCGCTCTGGTTCGGGTTTGGGCGCGGCGCTCCCGTGCCAGGGATGGGACATGCTGCTGACCACGGAAGTGACGGAAGTATCCGCGGAAGTACGAGAAGCACTGGCCGCGCACCGGCCCGTCGTGGCCCTGGAGTCGACGATCATCGCGCACGGGCTGCCGCGTCCGCGCAATCTGGCCGTCGCCGAGGAGCTGGAGGCGATCGTACGGTCCGGGGGCGCCGTCCCCGCCACCGTCGCGATACTCGACGGAAAGGTCCATATCGGCCTGGACAAGCGGGAGTTGGAGCGGGTAGCGGGAGACGACGACGTACGCAAGCTCGGGCAGCGGGACCTCGCGCCCGCGCTGGCGGCCGGGGTGAGCGGGGCGACGACCGTGTCGGCGACGGCCTTCCTGGCGGCGCGTGCCGGGATCCGGGTCTTCGCGACCGGCGGACTCGGCGGGGTGCACCGCGAGTGGACCGAGACGCAGGACGAGTCGGCGGATCTGCGGGTGCTGGCGCAGACCCGGATCGCGGTGGTGTGCGCGGGCGTGAAGTCGGTCCTTGACGTGCCGGCGACGCTGCAGCGGCTGGAGACGCTGGGCATCGGGGTTCTCGGATACGGCACCGGCCTTTTCCCCGGCTTCTATCTGGCCTCCTCCGGCCAGCCGGTCGACTGGACGGTCCGTACGCCGGAGGAGGTGGCGGAGGTGATCCGGGCGAAGGAGGCGCTGGGCGGGCCGGATTCGGCTCTGATCGTCGCGAATCCGGTCCCGGAGGCGGAGCAGCTGGACCCGGCGCTGCACGACCGGGTACTCGGCGAGGCGCTGGACGAGTGCCGGGAGCGCGGGATCAGCGGCCAGGCCGTGACGCCGTTCCTGCTCGACCATCTGATGCGGCGGACACAGGGGGCTTCACTGGAGGCCAATGTGGCGGCGGTGCGAGGTAACGTGCGGCTGGCGGCGCGGATCGCGGCGGCGCTGTGACGGTCGCCGCCGCCGGGTTGCTGGTCATCGGCGATGTGGTCACCGATGTCGTGGCCCGGCACCAGGGGCCTCCCCCAGCCTTCGGCCGGGGGGACCCGCATCTCACTTCGTTCGTCCGGGGGACGGACACGGCGGCGCGGATCCGCATCCTGCCCGGCGGGGCGGGCGCCAATGCGGCGTGCTGGGCGGTGCGTTGGGGCTGCGCGGACGTACGTCTCCTCGGCCGGGTCGGCCGCGACGAGGCGGGCTGGCACGAGGAGCGGCTGCGCGCCGCGAGCGTACGGCCGCTCCTCGTCGCGGACACCGAGGCCCCGACGGCCACGGTCATCGCGCTGGTCGACGCGACCGCCGAGCGGACGTTCCTCACCGACAGCGGTGCGGTGCTGCGTATGTCCCCTGCCGACTGGTCGCCGTCGCTGCTCGACGGCGTCGGCCATCTGCACCTCTCCGGCTATCTCCTCTTCTCCCCCGCCAGCCGTCAACTGGCCCGCCTCGCCCTGGAGTCGGCGCGGGCCCGTGCCGTCACGGTGAGCGTGGACCCGGCCTCGGCGGGCTTCATCACGGAGCTGGGCGTGGACCGCGTGCAGGCAGCGTTCGCGGGCGCGGACGTGCTCTTCCCGAACGCCGAAGAGGCCCGCCTCCTCACCGGCCTGCCCGACCCGGCCGACGCGGCCGCGAAGCTCAGCCGCCTGGTCCCGCTGACGGTCGTCACGCTGGGCGCGGACGGCGCGCTGGTCGCCGAGTCCGGCGCGGTCACGGCGCGCGTCCCACCGGTCCAGGCCGCCGCGGTGGACTCGACGGGCGCGGGCGACGCCTTCACCGGCGCGTTCCTCGCCGCACGCCTGGCCGGGGCGGATGCGCCGACGGCCGCGGCGGAGGGCTGCCGGGCGGGCGCGGAGGCGGTGACGCTGATCGGCGGCCGACCGCAGAGCCCGGGCGAATCCGATCGGCTGCCGACCGCAGAGCCCGGTTGAGACCGAGCCGGGGCGGCCCCCAGCCCTGAGGCTCAGCGGAGGCCGCCCCACGCGGGGTGACGCGGATCGTCGGCTCGTACGACCACATCGGCGGCCTCCGCCGGCCCCACCTCGTCCTCGTACCGACCGAACGCGGGCAGTGTCCAGCGCTCACTCTCCGGCGTACGACGCCGAAGCGCCGCCGGCGAGAGCCGAAGATGCACGCTCAGATCGAACGGGAACCAGTGCCCGAACAGGAACGGCCCGTGCAGCAACAGCACGCCTCCGGACGGGAGTTCGACGTACGGACTGCGCGTCGCCCGGTCGGTCACGGGATCCCAAAGATCGGGCAGCACCCGCCCGCTGCCACCGGCCTCCAGGGGCCCGAAGACCTCCCGCCACAGCGCCCCGGTGTCGAACCAGCCGCTGTAGTACGTGTCGGCGTCCTCGCGCCCGTACTCGTACCGAAGCGAGGCGGGCCGCAGAAACCCACTCGTCCCGGCCACCAGCACGCTCCGCCCCCGCACCCGCAGCGCCTCTGCGACCCCCTCGGCAAGCTCACCTGTCCCCGCGGCGGGCGCCCCGTCGATGCCGACCCGCAGCCAGGGACTGCCGTCCTCGGCCTTCCCCGCCATGACCCGGTCGGCCAGGACCTCGGTCAGCCGCTCCCAGGTGATCGCTTCGAGTCGCACCCGTCCATCATGCTCCGGCGCAGGCCGGCGCGTCCGCGTCGACGGACAGCGGGCTGCCGGCGGGCAGCAGATACGTCACGTACAGCACGACCGGTTCGCTGCCCAGGTTGCGCCCGATGTGCCGGTGCTTCGGGCCGGAGGGCTCGATGAACGCCGTACCGGCAGGAGTCACCTCGACGGAACAGTCGTCCAGCGTCCGGGTCAGCGTCCCGGACTTGACCACGGCGAGGAGCTGCCCGGGGTGGTGGTGCCAGCCGGTGGAGCCGCCCGGTGCCACCGTGATCGTCCGTACCACCACATCGGTACGCCCCTTGGCCTTCAGCTTCAGCGTCTCTTGGGACACGCCCTGCGCGAGCACCGTCCCAGAGACGCCGCTGCCGGGAGTGGCGTTCGCGGCGGACGGCACCGTCGCGAGCGCCGCCAGACACCCGACCAGGACCATCGCCGTACGCGTACGCCCCTGCCCCTGCCCCTGCTTACCGCTCCCGATGATCTGTCCGAACATGGAACCCCTCCAACTCCCCAGCGAGACCCCGGCGTTCCCTTGCGAACACCCGCCCGCACTGTCGCGAAAACCGCCCCAAGGTACCTGATACGCGCAGGGTCCTCCCGTACGCTCACGATCTTGGTACCTCTCGCTGGAGGTCTTCGCGCGCGCTTCGTCGCGCGCTTCTTCGCGGGCCGCGGAGTCTCATTCGGGGCCGTCCCGGAAAGGGACCGTAAACAGGAGCGGGCCCGGGGGCGTAGCCGGCCCCCGAGCCCTGTGATGCCGCCCATGTCACACGCCGGCACGCTTGAGAACCCGAGTCAGTCGTTATGTCGCCGCGTCCTGCCTTTGGACCACCGCACATTGAGCTGCGCGGGCCGGACTTGAACCGGCATTTCGACGCACCAGGGCCCGGGCCCGGTCGATCCGGCGATCGGCGGCGAATGCTGAGTCTGGAGCAATAGTCTGAGATTGATCGCGGTCTGCCTCTGCCGAGTTGGGCTACCGCGGCCCGTAGTTACGGAAAGTGCCGCGGGGAGGACTCGAACCTCCACTGGAACCGCGCAGTCACGACAAGCTTCAGTTTCAGCTTGCGCTCCTCGCGCACCCCGTCCGCACGAAGGCGGACGGGGAATCTTTGAGGCTACCCGAACAGATAGCCAAATACGGCGTCGCCCACCCGCTGGTCGGTGACCTCCGCGCCATTCGCCTCCTCGCGGGCGAACTTCACAGCCTGCTGCAGCTTCTCCACCCGCTCCAGCAGCTCGTTGATCCGCCGGGCCGGGAGCGCCCCGGAGAACTTCACGGTCGTCCAGTAACCGACCGGAATGTCCTCGTAGTACACCTCGACCTGCGCCGGGTGCTTCTCGGTGGCCTCGGCCTTCACATGATTGCGGGGGACTTTCTTCGTACGGAGAGTGCGTACCGACTCGGTCTTCCATGCGTCGGTCGACGGGTCCTGCGTCCACGACTCCGAGGCGTCGAGCACCGGGAGCTTGCGCACAAAGGTGTTGATGTCCGTCAACTGCTTCTCGAGGAAGAGGAGATACGCCACCGGCACCTCGCTCACCAGGACGCGCCCGTCCACCGTCACATCGGCGCGGGCGGTGCAGTTGGCCCAGTCCTTGGTGGCCGTCACGTCGAACAGCCGGGTCAGCGTCTTCGCCGTCTCGCGCAGCACGTCCTCGGCCTTGACCTGGACTCGGGTCGACTCGGGCGGCAGCTGCTCGCCCTCCTCGTCCTTGGGCTGGTACGTACGCGAGATGCCAGCGAGCAACGCAGGCTTCTGCAGCCCGTGATGGGCCGCCGTCAGGTCCTGGTGCGCCTTGGACTTGACGCCTTTCTCGACTGCGATGATCTGATTGAGTTTCGCCACGTCGATCAAGCTAGCAAGACCTCCGGCCCACGCTCGAACGATTATTCACATCCCTGATCAGATCCCTGCTCAGATGCCTTGCTCAGATGCCTTGGGGAGTACGCACCATGGAGACAGCCGTCATCGCGGTCATAGGCACCCTGCTGGGCTCGATCGCCACCCACTTCTTCCAGCGGCAGGCCGCAGAGCGCACCGCAGCCCTCAGTCGCGCCGAACAGCTCCGTCAGGAGCGGATCTCCGCGTACAGCGCCTTCGCGGGCGCGCTCGTCGACTACCGTCGCGGCCAGAACGACCGCTGGCACCGGGCCCGGGAATCGCCGGGCAGCGCGGTCGCGGAGGAGGCGCGCATCGACTCGTACCGGCTGCGCTCTGCGGCCCATCAGGCGCTGATCCGCGTCCAGTTGGTCTGTGACGACGCCCAGGCGCTTGCGCTTGCCGCGTCCGCCTTCGAGGTGACGAACTGCATGCACGAGGCCCCCGACGAGGCGGACCGGTCGCGGCGTTCGGAGCAGGCCCGCGAGACGCTGTCGGAGTTCATCGGGGCGGCTGCGCCGGGCGTGCGCTGAGCGTACGCATCGGCCGTCCTGCGAGATACGCGGCGATGTCCTCGACGGCCTGCTGGAAGTACCCCTCGTAGTTGCGCCGGGTGACATAGCCGAGGTGCGGCAGGCCGAGGAAGTTCGGCGCGGTGCGCAGCGGGTCGTCGGCGGGCAGCGGCTCGGTCTCGAAGACGTCGGAGCCCGCCCCGGCGATCCAGCCGTCCTGCAGCGCCCGCACCAGCGCAGCCTGGTCGACGATCGCGGCCCGCGAGGTGTTGACGAGATATGCGGTGCGCCGCATCCGCTTGAGCTCGCTCGCCCCGATCAGACCGCGGGTGCGGTCGCTGAGCTGCACATGTACGGAGACGAAGTCACCGGTTTCGAGCAGCTCCCCGAGGGAGTGTGCGCGTACGACTCCGTGCTCGGCGGCCCGCTCGTCGTCGAGGTTCTGGCTCCAGGCGGTCACCTCCATGCCGAAGGCCTGGCCGACGCGGGCGACTTTCGCGCCAATCTTGCCGAGGCCGACGAGGGCGAGCCGGCGGCCGTGCAGATCTGCGCCGACCGTGGACTGCCAGGGGCCGTTCTGGTGGAAAGCCGAGCCCTCCCGCAGCACTTGGCGGGCCAGACCGAGGATGAGCGCCCAGGTCAGCTCGACGGGCGGTTCGGAGTTGCTGGCGGTGCCGCAGACGGTGACGCCGTGCCTGGCCGCTGCTTCGAGGTCGATGGCGGCGTTGCGCATGCCGGAGGTGATCAGCAGCTTGAGTCGCGGCAGGCGGGCGAACAGCGATCCGGTAAAGGGGGTCCGTTCGCGCATCGCGACGAGGATCTCGCAGTCGCCGACGGCTTCGGCCACCTCGTCCTCGGAGGTGAAGTGGCTCTGCACCGAACGGACTTCGACCTGGCGCGCGAGGGTGGACCAGTCCGCCATGGAGAGCGCGACACCCTGGTAGTCGTCGAGCACGGCACAGTGCAGCAGCGTCATGGGAGCGGAGCGTACCTGGTGGGTACGCTCCGGGCATGGACCTGGTGGTGATCGAACCACTGAAGCAGCGGCACTGCGCGGAGTGCCGTCAGGGCCCTCTTCCGCTGCATCTGCTGGAGTTCAACGCGCCCGTCTGTCTGGACTGTGCGGACCTCGCTCACCTGGTGTATCTGCCCCGTGGCAGTGCGGCGCTCACCCGCCGTGCCCGCGAGGCGAGTTCGCTGTGGGCGGTGGTGGTCCGCCGCAACCGCCGCCGCAAGCGGTACGAACGTCAGGGGCTGCTCGTCGAGGAGGCGGCGCTGGCCCGGGCCGAGTCGGCGTGCCTGGCGGACGCGGATGCGCGGGCGCGCCGCCGTGAGAGGGACGCGGCGCGCAGGACGGCCGAGGACGTACGGTTCACCGCCGCCCTCGCCGCCGAGATACTGCGGCTGTTCCCCGGCTGTCCGTCCGCCCGCGCCCAGGACGTCGCGGCGCACGCCTCGGTGCGCGGCAGCGGCCGGGTGGGCCGCACCGCGGCCGGCCGCTCCATGGAGGTGGGTGCGGTGACGGCCGCGGTGCGGGCGTCCGTACGGCATCTCGATACGGAGTACGACACCCTGCTGATGGCCGGGGTCGCCCGCCACGAGGCACGGAGGCGGGTGGCGGCGGTGATCGAGGGGGTGCTGGCGTCCTGGCGCGCCGAGGCGGAGCGCCCGGACTAGGCGGAGCGTCCGGACTAGGCGCGGCGCCCGGACTAGGCGGAGCGTCCGGACTAGGCGCGGCGCCCGGACTGCTGGGCGGGCCGGAACCGGCGGTAGAGCACGACGCCGCCGAGCAGCATCGCCGCACCGGCGGGCACGGTGTACGCGACCGGTCCGGCACCGGTGTGGGCGAGCGCCACGTCGGGGCCGGGTGCCTCGGGCTGCGGCGCGGGGGTGTGCGGCGTTGCGGTCCTCGGCGGGGTGGCGGGCCGCGGCCGGACCGGCGGCTTGCCGGGGGTGTTGGACGAGGAATTGCCGACCGCGGCGTTCCCGATGCCGACGACGTTCACGGAGTTCCCGGTGACATTGACGGGGATGTCGATGGGGACCTGGACACTGTTTCCGGAAAGGAACCCGGGGGAATTCCTGTCACCGCTCCGGGCGGTGGCGCCGGTTGCCCCGGTCTGCGAACCCCCGCCGCTCCGGCCTGCGTTGGCGCAGGAGTTTCCGGCGGCCGGGTTGAGCAGTCCGACGACATTGGCCGTGTTGCCGCACACATTGACCGGGACGTTCACGGGAAGCTGCACCGTGTTGCCGGCCAGCAGTCCCGGCGAACGGGCCGCACCGCCGTCCGCGTTCGAGTCTGCGTGCGCGTAGCCCGAAATGGCGAGCGCGCCACCCGTGAGCATCACGGTGGCCAGACCCTTTCGGTGAACCTGCCTCATGGGTTCCCTGCCTTCAGAAGACGTTCACGGGCACTCGCCCGCACCGGAATAACGCCATGAGACCAATAGGGTTATGGCACATACACCTTTCACTCTTTCGAGTGTGCGCCTTGTCGAACTGGCGGTCGTGACCGCACGGCACGGTCGTGGCCGCACGCGGCCGGTCGTGACCACGCGGCCTCGAGGGTGCTGTTCGACGCGGCCCCGTCGGTGGCCAGACCTCGTACGGGTGGTTTCCAGACGAATTCGGCTTGCCCGCGCCCTGTTTCGTGGCCCGCTTGCCTGAGCCACAACGCGCGTGGTGGCCGCCCTGCGGCGCACCATGGAAAGGACCCGCTCCCCGTGCCCACCTTGAAGCAGCGCACTTCCTCGCCGTCGCCGGCGCCACCGTTGCCGTACTGGCCGTGGGAGCACCCGCCTCCACCGCCGCGCTCGGCAGTGAACAGGCCAAGGCGTCCAGGCCCTCTGCCACGGGGGCACGCGGTGCCGCGTACATCGAGACGCGGCTCTTCTTCGGCACGGAGCGGCCCGACGGCGGACCCGATGTGACCGACCGGCAGTTCATGGCGTTCATCGACAGGAATGTCACGCCGAGCTTCCCGTCCGGGCTGACAGTCCAGGACGGCCGCGGACAGTGGCGGGACTCCAACGGCACCATCGAGCGGGAGCGTTCGTACGAGCTGATCCTGCTCTACCCGGCTGCGGAGGCACGCGTACGCGACCCGCAGATCGAGCGGATCCGGGAGGCGTATGTGACGGCGTACGCGCAGGATTCCGTGGCCCGGCTGGACGAGCCGACGCTCGCCGACTTCTGATCAGTAGCGCACGGGAAGGGTGAGCAGCCCTCGGGCACGCATCGACGGCCGCCACCGCAGTTCGACGTACGGGACGTCGAGCTCCAGCCGCGGAAACCGCTCCAGCAGCGCGGCGAGAGCGATCTCGGTCTCCATCCGGGCCAGGGGGGCGCCCAGGCAGTAGTGGATGCCATGGCCGAGGGCGAGGTGACCGGTGACGTCGCGGCCGATGTCGAGGCGGTCGGGGTCGGCGAAACGGTGCGGGTCGCGGTGGGCGGCAGCGAGGGAGAGCAGGACGGTGTCGCCGGCCGGGATCGTGACGCCGCTGATGGCGATGTCCTCGACGGCGAAACGGCGGATGGCCAGCGGTGCGGGGCCGTCGTAACGGGCCAACTCCTCGACGGCGCCGCCCAGTCGGCCAGGGTCGGCGCGCACAGCGGTCAGTTGGTCGGGGTGGTCGAGCAGGGCCAGGGTGGCGTTGCCAATGAGGTGGACGGTGTTCTCGTATCCGCCGAACAGGATGAGGAAGGCCAGGGACATCAGCTCGTCCTCGCTCAGCCGGTCTTCCTCGTCGCGTACCGCGATCATGGCGGAGAGCAGGTCGTCGGCCGGCTCGGCGCGCTTGCGGGCGATGAGCTGGGTGAAGAACGCCAGCATGCTCCGGATCGCTTCCTTCGCCCGTGACGGCTCCGCAGGATCCGGGGCGACCAGGGCGTCGGTCCACGCCCGGAAATCGCGCCGGTCCTCCGGGGCGACGCCGAGCAGGTCGCAGATGACGTTGATCGGCAGCGGCGCGGCGTACGAGGCGATCAGGTCGGCGCGGCCGTGCGGGGCGATGGCGTCCAGCAGCTGGTCGGCTGTCTTCCGGATCGGCTCGCGCAGCTGCGCGATGCGTCGCGGGGTGAACGCCTGGGACACCAGACGCCGGATGCGGGTGTGGTCCGGCGGGTCCATGTTGAGCAGATTCGCGTCCAGCGCAGGCGGCAGCGCCATCCCCCGGTAGCCCCCGGGTGCCGCGTTGCGCTTGTCCAGGGAGAGCCGGGGATCGGCGAGTGCCTGGCGTACGTCGTCGTAGCGAGTGACCAGCCAGGCCGGCAGCCCGTCCGTCCCGGCGATGCGATGGACGGGCCCGGCCTCGCGGAGCCGCGCGTACACGGCGTAGGGGTCGGCCATCAGCTCGCTGGCCGGATCATGGAGTGCCATGGCCCCAGCCTAGACAGCGGCGGGCAACACAGGCCCGGTCAGGCGAAGTTCTCGCTGAGGTAGCGGGTAAGGGCGTCGCTGGTACGGGACAGCTCCACGGCCTGCTCGGAGACGCTGTCCCGGATCTCGCGGATCTCCGCCAGCAGTGTGGAGCAGACCTCGGGCTGCCGTCCCGCCGCGCCTTCGCAGGGGAGGATGTCGCGGATCCTGTCGGTCGGCAGGCCGATGGCCAGCAGCGCGCGGATGCGGAAGACCACTTCGGGCGCTTCAGGTCCGTAGTCGCGATACCCATTGGCCCGCCGTTCGGACGTGAGGATGCCCTGTTGCTCGTAGTAGCGCAGCGAGCGGGCGCTGACGCCGGTCGCTCGACTCAGCTCGCTGATCCTCATGCTTCTCCACTCGCAGTCGCTTACCGCCCGGACGCTTCCTTGACCTTGACACTGATGTCAAAGTTTAGCGTCGGCCCATGAGCACTCGTTCTCCCGAGCTTCCTGCCCTCTCATGGTCCACCGATGACATGCCCGACCTGGCCGGACGTACCGCCATAGTCACGGGCGCCGCAAGCGGTCTCGGGCTGGCGATCACACGATCGCTTATCGCCCAGGGCGCACAAGTAGTCATGGCGGTCAGGAACACGGCCAAGGCCGAACACATACGCGCCGAACTGGCCCAAGGTCCGGGTGAAGCGGTGGTGATGGAACTCGACCTGCTCGACCTGACCTCGGTCCACCGGTTCACGGCCGCGGTGCACGACCGGTTCGCGGCGGTCGACCTGCTGATCGGGAACGCCGGGATCAGCAGCCAGTCGCTCACGCTGAGCGCCGAGGGCGTGGAGAGCCAGTTCGCGACGAACCACCTGGGCCACTTCGCGCTGACCGGTCTGCTGCTGGATCTGCTCGGCAGAAGCCATGATCCGCGGATCGTCGTCGTCTCGTCCGCGCTGTATACGAGCGCCGCCTTGGACCTGGACCGTCTCGACGGTACCGGCACCTACTCACCGGGCCGGGCCTACAACCGCTCGAAGCTCGCCAACGTGCTCTTCGGCCGCGAACTCCACCGTCGCCTGCAAGCGTCCGGCTCCACGGTCACAAGCTTCGTCGCCCACCCGGGCATGGCGAAGACACCGCTGCACACCACCTACCCCTCACCCGCGCTGCGGCTGGTGACGAAGACGGCGGCGGCGCTGATCGGACGGCCCGCGGAACACGCTGTCGTGCCGATCCTCTACGCCGCGACCTCCCCCGACGCCTCGCCGGACAGCTTCTACGGCCCGACCGGCCCCAAGCTCCACCCGCGGGTGCAGCCCGCGGCGTTCACCGGCCCAGGCCGCGACCTCGACGCGGCCCGAGCCCTATGGGCGAAATCGCAACAACTCACAGGTGTCCACTACCTCGACTTCGACGGCTGACTCACCCAGCCGGTTGGGATGACCAGTGGTTGTCCCAACCGGCCGTCCGGCGGGACACTCGTCCCTCCCCCACGCCGGCGGCATTCCGGAACTGTCGACGGCTGCCTGCCGAAATCCGGCTTCGCAGTGGGAAGTTCTCCCGCAGTTCTCCCGCAGTTCTCCCTCATGACGGATCGCCCGCTGCTTCGTCTCGACGTAGGCCGGAATTCGAGGGCAGCAGGCCCGGATGCGGATGCGGTTTCGTAGGGGCATCACCGGACGGGCTGACAGCCTCGGACTGATCGCCGGCCGCTGGCTCGTGAAGAGGGTGCAGAAGTCCGTACGCGGCGGTACACCGCTTCGCGAGGAGGTTGTCCGTCCACAGCGGACGACAAAGGGGAAAGGGGAGTACCCACTCCTTTCCACTCTCAACATATAGCGCACGGGGGGCCTTGCGGCAAGGCCCGGGTCATGCCGCAGAATCGGCGGCCGAGGCCAGAACCTGCGGAAATGGGAGAGTCACGAAGTGCGCGTGTTGCTGTCTACGTATGGGTCGCGCGGGGACGTCGAACCGCTGCTGGGGCTCGCGGTGCGGTTGCGGGCACTCGGCGCGGAGGTGCGGGTGTGCGCGCCGCCGGACGAGGACTTCGCGCAGCGGCTGGCCGGCGTCGGCGTGCCGCTGGTGCCGGTCGGCCCGTCGGCGCGCGCGCTGACGAAGGCGGCGCCGCCGCCGTCATCCATGCCCCGGTACGCGGCCGAGGTGATCGCCACTCAGTTGGAGGCGGTCACCGCGGCGGCCGAGGGATGTGATGTGTTGGTGGCGACCGGCATGATGCCGGCCGCGGCCGGCGCGCGGTCGGTGGCCGAGAAACTGGGCATCCCCTCCGTGTCCGTGACCTTCCAGCAGCTCACCCTGCCCTCGCCGCACCGCCCGCCGCTGGCGTATCGGGGCCGGCCGTTCCCGCCGGAGGTGACCGACAACCGGGTGCTGTGGGACCTGGACGTCCAGAGCATCAACGCGCTGTTCGGTGAGGCGCTCAACACCAACCGGGTGTCGGTCGGCCTGCCACCGGTGGACAACGTCCGCGACTACGTCATCGGCGACCAGCCGTGGCTGGCTACGGACCCGGTCCTGGACCCGTTGCAGGAGACGCCGGACTTCGACGTCGTCCAGACCGGCGCGTGGATCCTGCCCGACGAACGGCCACTCCCGGCCGAGTTGGCGGCGTTCCTGGACGCCGGCACACCACCGGTGTACGTGGGCTTCGGCAGCATGCCCATGCACACATCGACGGACGTCGCCCGGGTGGCCATCGAGGCGATCCGCGCGCAGGGCCGCCGCGCGGTCGTGGCCCGCGGCTGGGCCGACCTGGCCCTGATCGACGACCGGGACGACTGCTTCGTCGTAGGCGAGGTCAACCAGCAGGCACTGTTCGGCCGGGTTGCCGCCGTTGTGCACCACGGCGGCGCGGGTACGACGACGACAGCCGCCCGGGCCGGCGCTCCTCAGGTGGTGGTACCCCAGGGGGCGGACCAGCCGTACTGGGCGGGCCGGGTGGCAGAGCTGGGCATCGGCGCGGCACACGTCGGTCCGACCCCGAACACCGAGTCCCTGTCGGCCGCGCTCAGTACGGCCCTGACACCCGAGACCCGCGCACGAGCGACCGCCGTGGCCGCCACGATCGGCACCGACGGGGCGACGGCGGCCGCGAAGCTGCTGCTCGACACGATCAACCGGGAAAGGCCGCCCGTGTCCGCGTGAACCACGCGGGATCGCCGAGCCAGTACGCAGAAGCAGAACACGAGAACCTGCAAACCCTGGCGACCTGAACCGACAACAGCCACGGGGTCACTCAGGCGGAGCGTTGCCCGCCATGGCCACCAGGTTCGTCACGCCGGTCCAGACGCCTTGCTGCGCGCAATGGTTGCAAGCGGCCTCAAATCGGAGCTGATGACGTGAACTCCCTGACTACCAGCGCGTTCGACCTTCCCGACCGCCTCTCTCCCAAGGCCGACCCGACGCTGATCGACAGCGATGAGCAGCACTTCGCGGCCATCGCGGAGTGCCTCGAGCAGTCGATCGCCGAGTTGTCCGACCGCCTCGATGCCGAGCTCAAGGCGCCCGGCGGCGTGGGCCGGCAGGCGATGGACCGGGACATGGAGATCCACCGGCTGACCGCTCGCCTGCGCGCACTGCGTCGCTTCGGTTTGGACCTGTGCCTCGGACGCATGGTCGGCGCGGACGACCCCGAGCCCGTGTACGTCGGACGACTTGGCCTTAAGGACAGCGCGGGCCGTCGGCTGCTGCTCGACTGGCGCTCCCCCGCGGCTGAGCCGTTCTTCGGAGCCACCCACGCCAACCCGATGGGTCTGGCAAGCCGCCGCAGGTATCGCTGGACCCGCGGCCGGATCAGCGACTACTGGGACGAGGTGTTCGCCTCGGACGGGTTGGCCGGGCACGCCGCGCTCGACGACCAGTCCGCCTTCATCGCCAGCCTGGGCAGCAACCGGTCGGCACGGATGCGAGACGTGCTCGGCACCATCCAGGCCGACCAGGACGCCATCATCCGCGCGGGATCCCGCGGCGCTCTCGTCGTGGACGGCGGTCCGGGTACGGGGAAGACCGTCGTCGCTCTGCACCGCTCCGCCTACCTCCTCTACTCCGACCCTCGCCTCGGTCACCGCCGGGGCGGCGTGCTGTTCGTCGGTCCGCACCAGCCCTACCTGGGCTACGTCGCCGACGTCCTCCCCAGCCTCGGAGAGGAGGGCGTGCAGACCTGCACCCTGCGGGACCTCGTCGCCGAGGGAGCCGCAGCAGCGATCGAGGCCGACCCGGACGTGGCCCTCCTGAAGTCGTCCGCGAACCTGGTGAAGGCGATCGAACCGGCCGTCAGGTTCTACGAGGAGCCGCCCGCCAAGGGGATGACGGTCTCGACCCACTGGTCCGACATCTGGCTGAGCGCCGACGATTGGGCCGTGGCGTTCGAAGCAGCACCCGGCACTCCGCACAACGAGGCGCGCGACCAGATCTGGGAGGAGCTGCTCACGATCCTGGTGGACAAGCACGACGGCGAAGCCTCGGCTGCCCTGCTCCGCAAGTCGCTGCTGCAGAACAGGGAACTGCTCACGACCTTCAACCGCGCGTGGCCGCTGCTCGAAGCGGCCGACCTCGTCGGAGACCTGTGGTCGGTACCCGCCTACCTGCGAAAGTGCGCTCCCTGGCTCAGCCCCGATGACGTGTCGAAGCTGCAGCGCGAGGACGCCCAGGCCTGGACGGTGTCCGACCTGCCGCTCCTGGACGCGGCACGGCAGCGGCTCGGAGACCCGGAGGCGTCGCGACGTAAGCGTCGGCACAATGCCTCTGTCGCCGCCGAACGCGAG
This sequence comes from Streptomyces sp. NPDC002870, assembly GCF_042888505.1. Lineage (NCBI taxonomy): Bacteria > Bacillati > Actinomycetota > Actinomycetes > Kitasatosporales > Streptomycetaceae > Streptomyces > Streptomyces sp. NPDC002870. The sequence continues at coordinate 36,326 of NZ_JBIAPW010000013.1, read as the reverse complement.
CACATGGCCGGCGTCATCGACGCCCTGCTTGAGGCCGATGCCGACGGTGAAGGTGCGGTGACGATGCTGCGCGGACAGGACCTGCAGGACACCCTGGTCGACGAGACCGCACTGCCCAGCACCAACCCGGACCTGCTCGCCGGCCCGTTCGCGCACATCGTCGTGGACGAGGCTCAGGAACTGACCGACGCAGAGTGGCAGATGTTGGTGCTCCGGTGCCCGTCCCGGAGCTTCACCATCGTCGGGGATCGCGCCCAGGCCAGGCACGGGTTCACGGAGTCGTGGCAGGAACGGCTCGAGCGGATCGGGCTCGACCGGATCGACCTGGCCTCCCTGAGCATCAACTACCGGACGCCGGAGGAAATCATGGCGGAAGCCGAGCCGGTCATCCGGGCCGTGCTCCCGGACGCCAACGTGCCGACCTCCATCCGCAGCAGCGACGTCCCCGTCGTACACGGATCTGCTTCGGATCTGGGCTCGATCCTCGACACCTGGCTCGCCGCACATGCCGACGGGATCGCCTGCGTCATCGGCGATCCCACATTCCGGACGACGTCCCGCGTCCGGTCGCTGACCCCGGAGCTGTCGAAGGGGCTCGAGTTCGACCTGGTCGTCCTCATCGACCCGGAGGCGTTCGGCACGGGCATCGAAGGAGCGGTCGACCGCTATGTCGCGATGACCCGAGCGACCCAGCAACTCGTCATCCTCACGAGCTGATGAGGTCGGCCGGACGAACGCCCGCTCCTGGCCGAGTTGGTGGCGTTCCTGGACGCCGGCACACCACAGGTGTACGTGGACTTCGGCAGCCTGCCCATGCGCGCGCGTAGTTCCGCCGCGGCCTCCGGGTCCGCTCGGAGGGTGCGGCGCATGCGGGAGCGCTATTCGGCCTGGATGTCGGCGGCCGTTTCCTCGTCCGCGGACCGTTGCGCCTCGGCCAGTTCGGCGCGGGCGGTGTCCGTTCGGCGGCGACGCGATCGGACCGAGGTGCAGGAAGCCTTGTCGGTCACCTGTCCAGCAGTGCGGTGAGCGCACCCACCGGGTCGGCGTCGGGGGTGCCGCGGGGCCACCAGTCCTCGCGGTCCGGGTCCGACTCGTAGCCGTACCAGAGGCCGTCGCGGCCGAAGCGGAGCTGGAGGGAGCGGGTGGAGAGGTGGTTGCGCCAGGGGCGGAAGTGGGGGAAGTCGGCGGCGATCAGGGCCGGGCGGGCGCGGTCGAAGGGGCCGGCGGGCGGGTCCCAGGGCTCTTCGAGTACGGCGAGGGCCTCGCGGCCGCCCTGCCGCCAGGCGGCCACCGCGCGCGCCAGGTCGGTGGGGGTGTGGTCGGTGGCGGCGGCGAGGTCGCGGTAGAGGGCGCGGGTGGAGGCGGTCAGGCCCGAGCCGGGGTGGGCGGCGGCGAGCCGGACCGCGTCCTGCCATTGGGTCAGCTCTGCGGTGGGGTCGGCGCCGGTGGTGAGGAGGGTGTGGGCGCGGGCGGCCGCCTCGGTGGCGAGGAGGTCCAGGGCGAGGGGGTCGGGCGCGCCGGGCGTGTGGGGGTAGGCCGGTGGGCGGCCCGGGTGGCCGGGCGCGGGGAACGGGGGCGGTAGAGCCGTGAGCGTGCGCGGGGCGAGGGCCTCGTGGGCCGGGACCGTCGGCACGGGCGTGGCAGTCGCGGCGCTGGTCCGCTCGGCCGCCGAGCGGGTCGCGTTGCGATGGGAGAGGTCGGCGAGGATTTCGCGTTCACCGCGGCCGCGCATCAGGAACAGCACGAACGGGTCCTCGTCCAGCAGCCTGGCCGTCTGGTAGCAGAGCGCGGCCGCGTGCTTGCAGGGGTAACCGTCGTCCGGGCAGGAACAGTCGGGGATCATGTCGCCGGGCATGGGCAGGAGGTCCGCCACGGCTGCCAGCGCATGCGGTACGTCCTTGTCGAGCAGCGCCGCGATGTGGTCCGGGCGAGCCGCCGCCGCGGCCAGGAAGTCGTCCCAGTCGGCGTCGGTGAGCGTACGGAGGCGGATCTCCGTGCGGTACGGGCGCGGTCTGCTGCCGTGGACGTACGCCATGACCCGGCCCGGCGTGACCGTGATCGCGTCGACATGGCCGCGGCCCGCGTACGCACGGCCCCGGGTCAGCCGCGCCCGGTCCAGTGCCGTGTCCTCCAGCGCCTCCACCCAGGCGTTGCCCCACCAGCTGGACGCGAACTCCTCGCCCGTGCGGGGCTCCAGGGCCGGGAACGTCCGCCGGCGGTCGTCGTGACGGGAAGGCGTGCGCGGCGTCATGACGGCCTCCGCAGCGAGACGAGGTCGGCCAGCTCACGGTCGGTCAGCTCGGTCAGAGCCGCCTCGCCGGAGCCGAGGACCGCATCGGCCAGCGCCCGCTTGGAGGCGAGCATGTCGGCGATCCGGTCCTCCACCGTGCCCTCCGCGATCAACCGGTGGACCTGCACCGGCTGTGTCTGGCCGATGCGGTAGGCCCGGTCCGTCGCCTGCTCCTCCACCGCAGGATTCCACCAGCGGTCGAAGTGCACGACATGGCCCGCCCGGGTCAGATTCAGGCCGGTGCCGGCCGCCTTGAGGGAGAGTACGAAGACCGGGACCTCGCCGGACTGGAAGCGGTCCACCATGCGCTCGCGCTCCGCCACCGGCGTTCCCCCGTGGAGGAGTTGGGACCCGATCGCCCGGGACGCGAGGTGCGCCGAGAGCAGGCGGGCCATGGAGACGTACTGGGTGAAGATCAGGACCGAGCCCTCCTCGGACAGGATCGTCTCGAGGAGTTCGTCGAGGAGTGCCAGCTTGCCGGAGCGGCCGGCCAGCCGTGCGGTGCCGTCCCCCGCACTGTGCTCCTTCAGGCTGTGCTCTTTCAAATACTGCGCGGGGTGGTTGCAGATCTGCTTGAGGCCGGTCAGCAGCTTCATCACGAGCCCGCGCCGCGCGATGCCCTCCGCGCTCTCGATCGCCGCCATCGCCTCCCGTACGACCGCCTCGTACAGCGACGCCTGCTCCCGGGTGAGCGCCACGGGATGGTCGGACTCCGTCTTCGGCGGCAGCTCGGGCACGATGCCCGGATCGGACTTCTTGCGACGCAGCAGGAAGGGGCGGACCAGCCGGGACAGCCGCTCGACCGCGTCGTCGTCCTCGCCGTTCTCCACGAGGCGTGCGTGGCGGGAGCGGAATGCCTTCAGCGGGCCGAGCAGTCCTGGGGTCGTCCAGTCCAGCAGCGCCCACAGCTCGGAGAGGTTGTTCTCGACGGGCGTGCCGGTCAGCGCGACCCTGGCCGGGGTGGGGATGGTGCGCAGGGCTTTGGCGGTCGCCGAGAACGGGTTCTTGACGTGCTGCGCCTCGTCGGCGACGACCATCCCCCAGGTGTGCGCGGCCAGCCGGTCCGCGCTGGTGCGCATCGTGCCGTACGTGGTGAGCACGAAGCCGCCGTCGAGCTCTGGCAGGGTGCGGTCCGCGCCGTGGAAGCGGCGCACCGGCACGCCGGGGGCGAAGCGGGTGATCTCCCGCTGCCAGTTGCCGAGGAGGGAGGCGGGGCAGACGACCAGCGTCGGGGCCGTGCGGTCGCGGTGGAGATGGAGGGCGATCACCGTGACCGTCTTGCCGAGGCCCATGTCGTCCGCGAGGCAGCCGCCGAGCCCGAGCGAGGTCATCAGGTCGAGCCGGGCGAGGCCCCGCAGTTGGTAGTCGCGCAGCGTGGCGGCGAGGGCCGGCGGGGGTGCGACCGGGCTGGAGGCCGCGGTGAGTCGGTCGCGCAGGGTGGCCAGCGCGCCCGTGGGCACCGCCTCCACCGTCTCGCCGTCCACGTCCGCCGTGCCGGTCAGCGCCACCGCCAGCGCGTCGACCGGCTGCAGCAGCCCCAACTCCCGCTTGCGCGCCTTGCGTACGAGATCGGGATCGACCACCACCCACTGGTCCCGCAGCCGCACGATCGGACGGTGCGACTCGGCCAGCGCGTCCATCTCCCGCTCCGTCAGCGGATCGCCGTCGAGCGCCAACTGCCAGTTGAACTTCAGCAGTTCGTCGCTGTCGAAGAAGGGTGTGCCGTCCGTCGCCGAGCCGGGCGCGGGCCGTACGACCGCGGCGGCCGAGAGCGTACGAGCCAGCTCCTTCGGCCAGTGGACGGCCACCCCTGCCGCCGCCAGCCGGGCCGCCCCCGGTCCCAGCAGCTCGTACAACTCGTCCTCGGTGAGCGGCAGCACATCGGGCACGTCCCGCTCGAGGAGGCGGGCGAGCGGCGGCCAGACCCGGGCCGCGCGGCGCAGCGCCAGCACCGCGTCGATCCGGGCGCGCGGCCCGAAGTGCTCGTCCCCGTCGCCCGCCCACAGCCGGTCCGCGTCGATGACGAGCGTCGGATCGGCGAGGCTGTGCACCTGGACGAGGGCCGCCCCTGCATTGCGCTCCGCTCCGTCTTCCTCCCCGATGTCGAAGAGCTCGAACGCGGCCAGGTCGAGGCGCAGCGAGATCCGCACCCCTGCGTCCATGCCCGCGGCGGCCTCCGCCGCCCACTCCCGCGCCCCGGGCAGATGCTGGGCGGAGGCTGCCGCGAACGGCGCCCCCGCGGCGTACGCGGCAGCCGGCGTACGCGGCAGGGTGTCGGCCACCGCGTCGAAGAACGACCTCACCAGCGTCTCGGGGTCGGCCAGCTGCAACGGCCGCAGGTCGGGGACGGGGACGGGGACGGGGACAGCATGCGCCTCGTACGGCATGGCGGCGGCGATGGCCCGCAGCTGGGCGATGTCGTCCGCGTCCAGGGGCCCGGCGCGCCACGCGTCGTGATCGGCCGCGGTCAGTCCGGGCAGCAGCCTGCCGCGCGCCACCAGATGGACGGCGTGCAGAGCGGCCGCGCCCCAGCAGGCCGCGGCGGGGTGCGCGGCCGGGTGGTGGCGGGCGCGGGTCAGCAGGGGTAGGGCCTCGGCGACCGGCAGCAGCACGGCGGGGACGGTGCGACTGCGGACGCCGGTGTCTGTGCCGGTGTCCGTGTTTGTGCCGGTGTCTGCGCCGGTGTCTGTGCCGGTGTCCGTGTTTGTGCCGGTGTCTGCGCCGGTGTCTGTGCCTCCGCCCACGCCTGCGCCCGTGCCTGAGTCGTCGCGGCCTACGACGGTGATCTCGTCGGCCGCGCCCCGGAGCCGGTCGCTGCCCGGATCCCAGAAGGCGACTCGGCCCTCACGTGGCAGCGGTGCCGGAATGAAGACCGCGGCACAGGTGTGCAGCGTCTCCAACAGGCGCAGCTTGTCGGACGTCACAGGCGTCACAGGGTCACCTCCCACCCACAGGTCGTATGCGGATGTACCGAAGTACTCGATCTACGACCTTACGGGTGGGGTCTGACAATGGGCACCGACAGTCTCCCGATCGCCTCGCGACCTGCGGCAACGCTGCTACGACGGGTCTTCAGGCCGCGGGCGGCGCGAGCGGCGGGACGGCCTGCGGCGGTGGCGGTGCCTTTGCGGGTGCCTGTTCGGGCTGTGACTGCGGTGACTGCGGTGACCGCGACTCCACTTGCGGCGGCTGGGACTCGGCCTGCGCATCCACGGCCCGTGAACCGCCGTGCGACTCCTCTCCCTCCGGCTGCCCTGGCTGCGGAGCCGCCCGTTCCAGGAAGCGCAGCAGCTCCACCGGGAAGGGCAGTACCAGGGTGGAGTTCTTCTCCGCGGCGACGGCGACCACGGTCTGGAGCAGCCGCAGCTGGAGCGCCGCGGGCTGTTCCGACATCACGCCGGCCGCCTCTGCCAGCTTCTTGGATGCCTGGAGCTCGGCGTCCGCGTTGATGACCCGGGCCCGCCGCTCACGGTCCGCCTCCGCCTGCCGCGCCATCGACCGCTTCATGGCCTCCGGCAGTGAGACGTCCTTGATCTCCACCCGGTCGATCTGCACGCCCCAGCCGATCGCCGGGCTGTCGATCATCAACTCCAGTCCCTGATTGAGCTTCTCGCGGTTCGACAGCAGATCGTCCAGATCGCTCTTGCCGATGATCGACCGCAACGACGTCTGCGCCATCTGCGAGACCGCGAACCGGTAATCCTCCACCTGCACCACGGCATCGGCGGCGTCGACGACCTTGAAATAGATCACCGCGTCGACCCGCACCGTCACGTTGTCCCGCGTGATCCCGTCCTGCGCGGGCACCGGCATCGTCACGATCTGCAGATTGACCTTACGAATCCGGTCCACGATGGGCACGATCATGGTGAAGCCGGGTCCGCGCACGTCCTTGCGCAGCCGGCCGAGGCGGAAGACCACGCCTCGCTCGTACTGCTTGACCACCTTGGCCGCCGCCATCACATACGCCAGACAGCCGGACGCGGCCACCATCCCGGCCGTCACCAGCTCCTCGACCATCAGGGCACCCCCTACCGTCCGAGCCGGATGTCAAATACCACGGTATGCCCGGTATACCCCCTCGGACCAGCCTCAAGCGCCACAGGTCCGGTGAGGCGGGAGGCGGGACTCCGGTGATGCGGAACGGAGGAGGCCGCACCCCGTCGCGGGTGCGGCCCTTCCTGAGCGGGCGAGCAGACCGAGCGGAACCCCCTGCGGCTAGAGACGCTTGCGTACGAGAGCGACGAGCTCCGCCGTGTGATTGCGCCGCACCCAGGCGATCCCGCCGAAGACGACGAAGAGGATGACCGGCGTGATCGCGTACTGACCGTCGAACACCGTCACCTGAGTGATGAAAGCGCCGATCATCAGGCCCATGAAGGCGAGCGCCGAAAGCCCGGAGAGGATCGGGATCACCAGCGCGATCGCGCCGGCCAGCTCCAGACCGCCCGTCAGATACATGAACCAGTCGCCGAAGCCGATCTTGTCGAAGGACTCCGCCGCGGAGGAGTGCCCGACGAGCTTGGGCGCGGCGCTCGCGATGGCCATGAACACCCCGAGCACGATCTGGAGCGTACGCACGGCGAGGTGCGAGCGGCGGCCCAGGGTGGTCCCGGTGGTGGCGGCGGCGGTCGTTGCGGCGGCGGCGGTCGTTGCGGACATCGTGGTCTCCCCCGGTAAGCGTTTTCGTGGTGCTTTCGCAGAGGTAGACCGGGAGGCGGCCCGGGACTCATCGCCCCCGGGCCCCGACTTCAAGAACTTCCACCTTCCTCGACCGGCACGGCCCTCAGAGCACGGCCCTCAGAGCTCGAACCAGCCGTGCCCGCAGTACCAGTGGCGGCCTGCCCGCAGATGGTCGCCGATCGCGCGCTCCAGCGTCGTACGGCGCGGCAGCGCGTCGAGCGGCAGATCCGGATCGCCGAACACAAAGCCGACCGGAACGCCGTCCTCCGCCTCCCTCCTCTCGTACGCGGAACGGAAGCGGTCCTGGAAGCGGACGATGTTGGAGTCCTTCGGCAGATACTCGGCGAGCTGTGGGTCGAGCAGCCATGAGTGGCAGGTGGCGACCCGGTAGTTCTCCTCGGGGAAGTGGCGCGCGAAGAACTCCCCGGCCCGGGCGAGAGACCGGTCGCAAGCGGCGGGCGTGATCGGTCCGAGGAAGTCGGGGATGTGCACATCCAGCGCGAAGTCCCCCGGCCCGAACGGCAGTCCGGCCGCCCGCACGGTCTCGCCGGTCCGCCCGTCGAGCCGGGACCGCTGGAACTGCAGCCGCCCCAGCTGGTAGATCTCGCCCCGGAAGTGCAGCCCCAGCCAGCCCGGTATCGACAGTCCGCCGGCGCCCCGGCGCCTGCGGTGAAGGGTCATATGGCGGCCGAGGTCGGCCAGCGTGTGACGGGAGACGTCCTCCGGCACGGAACGCTCCCGGTGGTAGGCCCGTACGTACGGGAGGGCCGCGACAAGGACGTACACCGGGAAGCAGCGGGCCGGAACGCCCGAGCCGTCGGGCATCCGCGGCAGTTCGCCGCCTCCGCCGATCCTGCCCATGTCGTGGAGCAGCTCGCGGACGCCCGTCTCCAGCAGCCCGCGCAGCACGGGGTCCGCGGTCATCGGGCCACGCAGCGCGAGGAGTTCATTGATGTCCTCGTGCGGCACCGCCAGATCCAGCAGCGCCTCTGCCAGCTCGTCCGCCTCCGGCAGCTCCACCAACGCGGTCGTCACCAGCGACTCCTCCCCCTCACCGTCCCGGATATCCGGGCTACCCGGGACGGGATACCCGGGTTACCCGGGGCGGGATGCCCCGGATACGCAGATCAGTTGTGCGGATACCGGTCGTTCGGATGCACCGGTTCGCCGTACCCCACCGTGGCGTACTCGGTCTGCAGGGCCAGATCCTCTGCCAGCTCGGCGATCACGCCCCGCCCTTCGGTCAACACCAGCCAGGATGGAGGCAGTTGTACGTCGCCGTAGCGCACGCCGAGCAGATTTCCGCAGATGCTCCCGGTCGAGTCGCTGTCGCCCGAGTGGTTGACCGAAAGCAGCAGGGCCTCGGCAACGTCGTTCGTACGGGCCAGGGCGCAGTAGACGGCGATGGCCAGGGCCTCCTCGGCGACCCAGCCCGCCCCCAGCGACTCGACCTTCTCGGCGGTCGGCCGGCCGCCGCCCGCCGCCAGGTCCACTGCCGCCCGGAGCGCCGCCGTGGTCTCCTCGTGCAGCTCGTAGCCGCGCAGCAGCTCCATCGCCCGCAGCACCGCGCCCTCGGCCGAATCGCCCTGCATCAGGTGCGCGATGATCGCGGCGAACGCCCCGGCCGCGTAATAGCCGGTCGGGTGTCCATGGGTGATCTGCGCGCAGTGCGCGGCCAGCTCGAACGCCCGCCGGGGCTCCGCCCCGACCAGCCCGAAGGGCGCCGACCGCATGACGGTGCCGCAGCCCTTGGAGCCGGTGTTCACCGGACCTGGATCCCCCAACACGGCCGTCACGTCCGGGACATACCGCTGAGCGAGCCCGGTCAGACAGGCATTGCCGGGTGCCCGCCGCGCGTACAGGAAGGGCTGGCGCCTGAGCCATCCTGTCCTGACGTAGTCGCCTTCAGCCGGCTCGGGCGGGGCCGGGTAGTTCTGTGTGTCCAGCCAGCGCAGATAGGCGTTGCGCACGCAGGCCGTCTCGCCGCCGCCGATGCCCTTCCCGGCCGCTCTGGCCTGCGCACGGATCAGCCCTTCGGCCGTGAACAGCGTCATCTGCGTGTCGTCCGTGATCCGCCCGGTCACGCCGTCGGAATCCGATACGAGTGTGGTCACACCCTGCTCGCCGTACATCCCGCGGATCGCGCCGAGGGAGAGGAACTCGACCGGATTGCCCAGGGCGTCCCCGATCGCCCCGCCGAGCAGGCATCCGCGGATCCTGGCCCGACGGACGGCTGTGCTCTCCCATGACTGCTTTTCCACTGCTCGGCTCCTCGACGTCGGCATCAGCTTCGGGGTGCATCCTGGAGTAGGAGACGCGATTGCCATGCGCACTGGGAGTGAACCGACAACTGCACGCAGTCCCCTGCGGCTGCGGCTCTGGCTGAGTGTATGGGGCCTGATCTGGGCTGGGGCGGGCACGGCGGCCTTCGCCCTCGCGGCGCGCCCCGGCTGGGCGGTGGCTTGCGGGGTGCTGCTGCTGATCGTCACCGTTGATCTGTTCATGGTCCTGCGGCACATCCACCAGGGGCCGCATTACCAGCCGGGCCGCGACGTCCCGCCGTACGAACCGGACCACGGCGGCCGCGGCCCGCGCCCCCATCCCTAGACGCGCGCGCCCCCATCGCTGGAGCTGGACGGCCGGCGGATCAAAGAAAGGCCGGGCCGCGAGAGGCAGGGCATCGAATGTCAGGCCGCGAACGTCGGGCCGCGAACGTCAGGCCTCCGCGTCGAAGCGCGCGGCCTTTACATACTCCGGCTTCGGGTCCAGCGCCGCCGCCAGGCGGAAATGGCGCTTGGCCTGTTCCGGACGGCCGGCCCGCTCGTACGTGCGGGCCAGTGCGAAGTGGGCGAAGGCGTTGTCCGGTTCGCGCTCCAGGACCAGCTCGAATTCAAGCTCGGCCGGGCGCAGTTGGGCCGCGGCGAAGAAGGCGCGGGCACGCAACAGCCGGGCCGCGGTGTTCTCCGGATGGGCCGCTATCACCGAGTCCAGCAGTTTCACGGCGCCGCGCGGATCCCTCGCGGCCAGCAACTGCTCGGCCGCTCGGTAGTCGATGACGTGCGTCTCCGGATTGCTCTTGGGCACGGTCGCATCCTTCCCCTTGCTGCCCGGTTCCAACACCGCGTCCGGCAAGGGTATTCCGATCAAGATGCCTAACGGGAGCCGGGCTGCGCGGCGGCGCGCTGGGTCAGCTCCGCCCAGACCTTCCGTACCTGCGGCTCCAGGTTCTCCAGCGGCCCGTCGTTGTCGATGACCAGATCGGCGATGGCTCGCCGCTGCTCGCGCGTGGCCTGGGCCGCCATCCGCGCACGCGCCTCGGACTCCGCCATTCCGCGCAGCCGTACCAGCCGGTCCAGCTGCGTCTCGGGCGAGGCGTCGACGACGACCACCACGTCGTACAGCGACGCCAGGTTGTTCTCGGCGAGCAGCGGTACGTCATGGATCACGACGGCGTCCGGCCCCGCGGCCTTCTCCAGCTCCATGGAACGCTCCCCGACCAGTGGGTGGACGATCGAGTTCAGCGTCGCCAGGCGGTCGGAGTCGGCGAAGACGATCGAGCCGAGCTTGGGCCGGTCCAGGGTGCCGTCGGGGTTGAGGATCTCCGGGCCGAAGGCCTCGACAACGGCCGCGAGTCCGGGCGTACCGGGCGCGACGACCTCACGAGCGATCTTGTCGGCGTCGACCAGCACTGCTCCGTACGACGCGAGGAGTCGGGAGACTTCGCTCTTGCCGGCACCGATTCCGCCGGTCAGGCCCACCTTCAGCATGCCCGCAGCCTACGCGAGCGGGCTATGCGTCACCCTCCCGCTCCGCGAGGAAGCGTTCGAAATCGCGGCCGATCTCGTCGGCGGACGGCAGGTCCACCGGCTCCGCGACCAGACTGCCCCTGGTCTCGGCGCCCGCCATCGCGTCGTACTGGTGCTCAAGGCCCTGCACCAGCGCGACCAACTCCTCGTCGCCCTCACCGATCTGCCGCTCGATCTCGGTCTGGGTGCGGTGCGCCTCCGTACGCAGCGAATGCGCGATGGCTGGCAGGACAAGACCCGTCGCGGCCGTGATCGCCTCCAGGGCGCTCAGTGCGGCGTCGGGGTAGGAGGAGCGTGCGACATAGTGCGGCACATGCGCGGCGACGCCGAGGACGTCGTGGCCCGACTCCATCAGGCGGTACTCGACCAGCGACTCCGCGCTGCCCGGCACCTGCGCCTCGTCGAAGGGGCTGCGGTGGCCCGGCATGAGGTCCGTGCGGTTGCCGTGCGGGGTCAGGCCGACGGGGCGGGTGTGCGGGACGCCCATCGGAATGCCGTGGAAGTTGACCGCGAGGCGCACGCCGAGCCGCTCGACTATCTGCCGGACGGCGGTGGCGAAGCGCTCCCACTCGACGTCAGGCTCGGGGCCCGACAGCAGCAGGAACGGCGCGCCCGTGGCGTCCTGGACCAGCCGGACATCCAGGGTCGGGGTCTCGTACGCGCTCCAGCGGTCGCGGCGGAAGGTCAGCAGCGGGCGGCGGGCGCGGTAGTCCACCAGCCGGTCGTGGTCGAAACGGGCCACCACCTGGTGCGGCAGCGTGTCCAGCAGGTTGTCGACGATCTGGTCGCCGGTCTCCCCCGCGTCGATGTATCCGTCGAAGTGGTACAGCATGACCAGGCCGGCCGACTCCTGCGCGAGCGCCATGTCGACGACGGCGAGGCCCTTCGGCTCCCATTCGTACAAACCCTGCGGATCAAGCACGATTAACGCTCCTCCTCGTGTTCGTACAGAAGAACGCCTGGTGACGCACGGGCATTCCCGCCTCACGCGATGAACACATCGAAGGGGAAGCTCAGTTCACGGAGGCGGGTGTCACCGCGATCTGGTCCAGACCTTGACATGTCTACAACCCGTCCCTACCGTCACGAGGCAGCCAGTGATTCAGAAACACATCCATCGTCTATATACGAGAACGGGAAGGCACCCCCCATGCGCACCCGAAGGCTGCTCCCCGCCCTGTTGGCCGGCGTACTCACGACCGGCGGTCTGTCCTTACTGGCCGCACCCGCGGATGCCGCCGCGGTCATCAATGTGACCACCGCCGCTCAGCTGAAGTCGGCACTGTCCGCAGGCCGCCCCGGCGACACGATCCAGCTCGCGGACGGCACCTACACCGGAAACTTCAAGACCACCGCCGCCGGCACCTCCGGCGCCCGTATCACCCTGACCGGCTCCTCGAAGGCGGTCCTCAAGGCCGGCGGCGGCTACGGTCTCCATCTCAACGGCGCGTCGTACTGGACCGTCAAGGGGATCACCGTCACCGGCGGCCAGAAGGGGATCATGACCGACTCGGCCGACGGCGTCGTGATCGACTCGGTGACCGTGCACGGCCTGGACATGGAGGGCGTCCACTTCCGCAAGTCCAGCCGCAACGGCGTCATCAAGAACTCGCGGATCTACGACACCGACAACAACGGCCGCGGCATGGGCGAGGGCGTCTATGTCGGCTCCGCGAACACGCTCTCCGACAAGAGCGACAACGTACAGATCCTGGGCAACACCATCGGCCCGGACGTCGGCGGCGAGGCCGTCGACATCAAGGAAGGCACCACGGGCGCGAAGATCATCGGCAACGCCTTCGACGGCCGCGGCCTGACCGGCGCCAACTTCGACGACTCATGGATCGACGTGAAGGGCAACAAGACCCTGGTCGAGAACAACACCGGCAAGAACACCACCAACAACGGCTTCGAGACCCACACCCAGCAGAGCGGCTGGGGCTGCGACACCGTCTTCCGTGGCAACACCTCCGATCTGCGCGGAGCCTCCGGCTCCAGGCAGCTCGCCATCAATGTCACCAACCACAGCTCCAGCTGCCCGACGACCGTCTACGCCAGCAACACCGTCAGCGGTGGCAAGGGCCTGACGAACATCCCCGTCACGCCATAACGGCACGCCATAACGCCACGGCACGCGCCACCACGGCACCGCACAACGCAGTAAGGCCCGCTCCCCAGAGGGAGCGGGCCTTACTTCAGCTAGTTACCAGCTGGGGTCAGAGCGTCAGCTCTGGCCGCCGGCCAGCTTCTCGCGCAGGGCAGCCAGGGCCTCGTCCGACGCCAGGGCGCCGGAGTTGTCGTCCGACTCCGAGGAGTACGAACCACCCGTGACACCCGCACCGGCGTTGCCACTGGCGGCCGGGGCGGCAGCGCCCTCGGCAGCAGCGGCCTCGTCGGCCTCGCGGGACTTGATGACCTGGGCCTGGTGCTGCTCGAAGCGCTGCTGCGCCTCGGCGTACTGGCCCTCCCACGCCTCGCGCTGGGTCTCGAAGCCCTCGAGCCAGTCGTTGGTCTCCGGGTCGAAGCCCTCGGGGTAGATGTAGTTCCCCTGGTCGTCGTACGACGCGGCCATGCCGTACAGCGTCGGGTCGAACTCGACCGAGGCCGGGTCGGCACCGAAGGACTCGTTGGCCTGCTTCAGCGAGAGGCTGATGCGACGGCGCTCGAGGTCGATGTCGATGACCTTGACGAAGATCTCGTCGTTGACCTGGACGACCTGCTCCGGGATCTCCACGTGGCGCTCGGCCAGCTCGGAGATGTGGACCAGGCCCTCGATGCCCTCGTCGACGCGCACGAACGCACCGAACGGAACGAGCTTGGTGACCTTACCCGGGACGACCTGACCGATCTGGTGGGTCCGGGCGAACTGCTGCCACGGGTCTTCCTGCGTCGCCTTGAGCGACAGGGAGACGCGCTCGCGGTCCATGTCGACGTCGAGGACCTCGACGGTGACTTCCTGGCCGACCTCGACAACCTCGGAGGGGTGGTCGATGTGCTTCCAGGAGAGCTCGGAGACGTGGACGAGACCGTCGACGCCACCCAGGTCCACGAAGGCACCGAAGTTGACGATCGAGGAGACGACGCCGGAGCGGACCTGACCCTTCTGCAGGGTGGTGAGGAACGTCTGGCGAACCTCGGACTGGGTCTGCTCGAGCCAGGCGCGGCGGGACAGGACCACGTTGTTGCGGTTCTTGTCCAGCTCGATGATCTTCGCCTCGAGCTCCTTGCCCACGTAGGGCTGGAGGTCGCGGACACGGCGCATCTCGACGAGAGATGCCGGCAGGAAGCCACGGAGGCCGATGTCGAGGATGAGACCACCCTTGACAACCTCGATGACGGTGCCGGTGACGATGCCGTCCTCTTCCTTGATCTTCTCGATGGTGCCCCAGGCACGCTCGTACTGAGCGCGCTTCTTCGAGAGGATCAGGCGGCCTTCCTTGTCCTCCTTCTGGAGAACAAGGGCTTCGATCTCGTCGCCGACCTTGACGACCTCGTTCGGGTCGACGTCGTGCTTGATCGAGAGCTCGCGGCTCGGGATGACACCTTCGGTCTTGTAACCGATGTCGAGCAGGACCTCGTCCCGGTCGACCTTCACGATGACGCCGTCGACGATGTCGCCGTCGTTGAAGTACTTGATCGTCTCGTCGATCGCGGCGAGGAAGGCTTCCTCGTTACCGATGTCGTTGACCGCTACCTGCGGAGTGGTGGCGGTGGTCTCGGTGCTGCTCGTCATGTGGGAAAGGGCTCCGGTACGGACGGTGAGTCGTAGGTACTGCTACGCCGAGAGCCCGTATCGCAGCTGCAGAAGCCGGACAGCCTAGGAAGCGCCGCCCGTGAGAAGGAGGCGCCTCGTGAACCGAGGGGACATACATACAGATGCGAGCGCGACCTGCTCTGTCTGAGGCGCGCAGGCCCGCAGCGCAACTTGTAGCATACGGGGGCAGCCGGACACGGTCAATGCGCGAAGGCGCACACCCGGGGCGGAACGCCCCATACCCGGCACAACTAATGTTTGCCGAGGCCACAATGGCCGCCATTGGTCGCGCTGAACGCAAACTACAACGACGGTGACGATGTTCCAAGATTTCGAACCGGAAGCCACCCGCCGTAACGCCGGCGACTCGGAGAGCAGCCGCGCCAGCCGCGGCTGGTGGGACCGGAACGCCGATGAGTACCAGACCGAACACGGCGCGTTCCTTGGCGACGACCGCTTTGTATGGGGACCAGAAGGCCTCGACGAGGCGGAGGCCGGGCTGCTGGGTCCGGCCGGTTCGCTGAAGGGGCTCGACGTCCTCGAGATCGGCGCCGGCGCCGCGCAGTGTTCGCGCTGGCTGGCCGCGCAGGGCGCGCGCCCGGTGGCCCTGGACCTCTCCCACCGGCAGCTCCAGCACGCGCTGCGGATCGGCGATGACGTCCCGCTGGTCGAGGCGGACGCGGGGGCGCTGCCCTTCCTGGACGGCTCCTTCGACATCGCGTGCTCGGCGTACGGGGCGGTGCCGTTCGTCGCGGACCCGGTCAATGTCTTCCGAGAGGTGCGGCGTGTGCTGCGGCCGGGCGGGCGGTGGGTCTTCTCGGTCACCCACCCGATCCGCTGGGCGTTTCCCGACGAGCCGGGCCCCGAGGGCCTTTCTGTGGCCGCCTCGTACTTCGACCGCACCCCCTACGTCGAGCAGGACGAGGCGGGTCGTGCGGTGTACGTGGAGCACCACCGGACGATCGGCGACCGCGTACGGGACGTGGTGGCCGGGGGCTTTCGGCTGGTGGATCTCGTCGAGCCCGAGTGGCCCGCCTGGAACGCCCAGGAGTGGGGCGGCTGGTCCCCGCTGCGCGGGAATCTGATCCCGGGCACAGCGATCTTCGTCTGCGAGCGCGACTGAGGCGGCGTCGGCCTCAGGGCTTGTTCGGTCTCAGGACTTGTTCGGGACTGCCTCAGGACTCTTGCGAGACTGGGGCGGTGATCCGCGACGAAGCCCTCGGCAGTCTGCCCGTACGCTCCGCCCTGCCCGCCCTGGAGCGGGCGCTGGACGAGCACGGGTGCGCCGTGCTGTGCGCGCCGCCCGGAACCGGCAAGACCACCCTCGTGCCACTGGTCCTCGCCGAGCGCGGCGCACGCGTCGTGGTCGCCGAGCCGCGCCGGATCGCGGCGCGGGCCGCGGCCAGGCGGATGGCGTGGATGCTGGGCGAGAAGGTCGGCGGCAAGGTCGGCTTCACGGTGCGCGGGGAGCGCGTGGTGGGGCGCGGGACGGTGGTGGAGGTGGTGACCACCGGTGTGCTGCTTCAGCGGCTGCAGCGCGATCAGGAGCTGTCCGGGGTCGATGTGGTGATCCTCGACGAGTGCCATGAGCGGCATCTGGACGCGGACACGGTGGCCGCCTTTCTGCTGGATGTACGCGCCACGCTCCGCCCCGAGCTGCGGCTGGTGGCGGCCTCGGCGACCACGGACGCGGAGGGCTGGGCGCGGCTGCTCGGCGATGCGCCCGTGGTTCAGGCGCATGGCGTGGCGCATCCGGTGGAGGTGGTGTGGGCCCCTCCCGCGCGGCCGGTGCGGCCGCCGCACGGGATGCGGGTCGATCCGGCGCTGTTGACCCATGTGGCCGGTGTGGTTCGAAGGGCTCTGGCCGCTCACGCCGGTGACGTGCTGTGTTTTCTGCCCGGGGTCGGTGAAATCGCCCGGGTGGCGGGCCAGTTGGGGAATGCGGAGGCGGAGGTGCTCCAGGTCCACGGGCGGGCGCCCGCGGCGGTGCAGGACGCGGTGCTGTCCGGGGGCTCGGGGCGCCGGGTCGTGCTCGCGACGTCGGTCGCCGAGTCGTCGCTGACCGTGCCGGGCGTACGGGTCGTCGTGGACGCGGGGCTCGCGCGCGAGCCTCGCACCGACCATGCGCGAGGTCTGAGCGCGCTGACCACGGTGCGAGCTTCGCAGGCGGCGGCGCGGCAGCGGGCGGGACGAGCCGGCCGGGAGGCTCCCGGCACTGTCTACCGCTGCTGGTCCGAGGCGGAGGACGCCAGGCTGGTGCGGTTCCCGTCGCCCGAGATCAAGGTCGCCGACCTGACGGCGTTCGCCCTGCAGGCGGCTTGCTGGGGCGATCCGGCGGCCTCGGGCCTCGCGCTGCTGGACCCGCCCCCGGCCGGTGCGCTGGCCGCGGCGCGCTCGGTGCTGTCCGCGGTCGGCGCGGTGGACGCGGCGGGCCGGGCGACCGAACGGGGCATACGGATGGCCCGGTTGGGCGTGCATCCACGGCTGGCGCGGGCGCTGCTGGACGGCGCGCACGAGGTGGGCGCGCGCCGGGCCGCCGAGGTGGTGGCGCTGCTCAGTGAGGAGCCGCCGCGGGAGTACGGGGACGACCTGGCGGCGGCGTGGCGCTCGGCGCGGCGGGGCGGCGACGCGTACGCCACGCGCTGGCGCCAGGAGGCACGCCGGCTGTCAGCCGCGGCGGACGGTGCGGAGATTTCCCCCCTGGGGAAAAACCCGCTCTCCGACGACGTCGCCGCCGGGATCGTCACCGCCCTCGCCTTCCCCGAGCGCGTGGCCAAAGCCCGTGGCGAAGGCGCGTTCTTGATGGCCTCCGGGACCGGCGGCGAGCTCCTCGCCGGATCGGGGCTGCGCAGCGCGCCCTGGCTGGCCGTCGCCGTCGCGGACCGTCCCGCGCACGCGGCCTCCGCGCGGGTGCGGCTGGCCGCCGTCATCGACGAGGAGAGCGCCCGCAGCGCCGCCGCGCATCTGCTCGTCACAGGCCAGGAGGTCCACTGGGAGAACGGCGACGTCGTCGCACGGGAGGTGGAGCGACTGGGGGCGGTGGAGCTGTTCGTACGCGCTCTCAAGGACCCGGATCCCGCTCTCGTACGCGAAGCTCTGCTGGACGGGCTGCGGCGCGAGGGCCTCGGGCTGCTGCGCTGGACGCGCGAGTCGGAGGGCCTGCGCGAGCGGCTCGCCTTTCTGCACCGGGAACTGGGCGCGCCCTGGCCCGATGTGTCGGACGCCGCGCTGCTGGACCGTACCGACGAGTGGCTGGAGCCGGAGCTGGCCCGGGCCCGGCGGCGGGCCGATCTCGGGCGCGTCCAGGCCGGGCAGGCTCTCCAGCGGCTGCTGCCCTGGGCCGGCGGGGACGCGGCCCGTCTCGACGAGCTGGCGCCGGAGCGGATCGAGGTGCCGAGCGGCTCGCGGATCCGGGTGGAGTACGGCGGGGCGCAGCCCGTCCTGGCGGTGAAGCTCCAGGAGTTGTTCGGGCTGCGGGAGACGCCCACGGTCGCGGGCGTGCCGGTGCTGGTGCATCTGCTCTCGCCCGCCGGACGGCCCGCCGCCGTCACCGCGGACCTGGCGTCCTTCTGGAAGGACGGATACCGCTCCGTACGGGCGGAACTGCGCGGCCGGTACCCCAAGCACCCCTGGCCCGAGGATCCTTCGACGGCGGAGCCGACCCGGCACACCAAGGCGCGCCTCGGGAGGCAATCCGGAGGCTGACGTGGCCGGCCGTCAGGCGGGAACGGGCTCCGGCTCGCGTTCCGCCGTAGGCGTCCGCGGCCTGCGGCTGCGCGCCTCCAGGACCAGCGCTAGCGCCAGCAGCGTGCCACCGCCCGCGAGGAGGCCCCAGGGCAGGTACGAGGTCATCAGCAGCACCAACTGCCGCTGGGACTTGACCAGTTCGACGGTCGAGTCGATGTAGTCGGGGCGCATCTTCACATGCCCGGCGAACGCGGTGACCTTGTCCCGGCCGCCCAGCAGCGTACCGCCGCGCAGCTCTTCCTTGTGGATCTCCTCGCCGTTGACGGGGGCGCCGGTGACCGGGTCGACCCAGAACATCCGCTTGGTCGTGTACCAGCGGGTGGTTCCCGTCTGCTTCTCCAGCGTCGTCGCGTCGATCCCGGGGATGGGCATCTTCTTCGGGTACGGCACCTTGGTCCACGGGATGGTCTGCTCGAAGTAGTAGACGTCGAGCCCGCGGAACTTCTGCGTCCCCTTGTAGTGGATGGGCGCGGACGTACGGGCCTGGGCGTCGAAGTACTCGTAGTCCCGCTTCTCGGTGAGGAACGGCCACTTGAATTCGATGCCCTCGCGCCGTACGGCGTCGCCGTCCACCATCTCGCCGGTCGCGTGCACGGGCGCCTGACTGTGGGCGTCGAAGATGTACCGCTCGGGGATCTGCGAGACCATCTTGCCGTCGGGGCCCTGGACGTAGGAGAGCCCGTCCCAGACGACGACGTCTCTGCCCGCGCTGCGCTCGATCTTCTCGGACTCCTCCACATTGCCCTTGAGGGTCTGCACGATGGTGACCTTCTCGACCTCCTTCGCCGTGAGCGAGCCGTAGTCGAGGAGGATGGCGGGCTTCGCCTCCAGCACCATCTCCTGGTACTGGCCGGGCGGGATCTTCGCGAGCCGTGGGAAGGCGTACCAGCGCAGCAGCGGGGAGAGCGCGGCGAAGAAGACGGCGAAGGCGAGGAGTACGAGGCTCGCGCGGCGGCGCATGGTGCGGCCCTCCTACTTCTTGGGGCCGGGGACGGTGGTCAGCAGCGGCTTGGGGGATGTCTCGCCGGGCGGCGCACCGATCGCGGTGATGGTGAGGACGAGGGCGAGGGCGGCGGCCAGCCCGATGGCGGCGGCGACGAGGGCGCGCATGCTCGGCCTCCCGGTGGGCTCGGATCCGATGTGGACCTGATGCGGTGTCAGGGCGGAGGCACCGTAGCAATGGAGCCGCGAGATGAGAACACGTTGCACCGCCCCTCTGCCGACGGCGGCGGAGGGGCGGTGCGGGAATCGCTGGTACGTGTCAGGCGGCTGGGGCGGCGACCTTCAGCTCGATGTTCACGCTTCCGCCGCCCGGCGTGGTGAGGCGGAGCAGGAAGGTGCCGGTCTGGTCGTCCGCGTAGATCTTCGGGAGCTTCAGCACGCCGTTGGCGTCGGTCTTCAGCTCCGTGAGCGTGCGGATCGTCTTGCCGTCGGCATCCTTGAAGTAGGGGCCCTTGTCGTTCACGGCCGGGTCCTCAGCGGACTTGATCATGGTGGCGGTGACGGCGACGCCCGAGGCGACGGCTCCCTTGTAGGTGGCCTTGACCTCGACGATGTCCGCGAACTCCGCGCCGGGGGCGGCCGTCAGGACCTTGTCGTCGGTCCGGGCGATCACATCGGCGGCGCGGGGGGTGACGGTCGCTGCGAAGTTCACGGGCGGCAGCGTGCGGTTGACGAGAACCACGGTGGCCCGGACGGTGAATGCGCCGGCCTTCTCCCCCGCCTGGAGAGCGGGCGCGGTGACCGTTCCGTCCGCACCGGTGTAGAGGACCACGCTCGCCTTGTCGCCGGTGAAGCGGGCCTCGGTGTCGCCGACGATCTGGAACCGGACGGCCTGCTGCGCGACGGGCCGCCCGGCGGCGTTCTTCACACGCACGGTGGCACGCGTGGTGAACTCGCGGCCGGCCATAGCGGTCAGCTCGCCAGTGCCCGCGTTCTCGATGCCGCTGACGGGCGACGCCGGAGGTGTCGGCGGAGGCGTGGGCGTCGACGGGGGCGTGGGCGTCGGGGTGCCGCCGGGCTGCGGGGTGCTGGGCTGCTGGCTGGGAGTGCCGGCGCCCGGCGCGGGGGTGGGCGGGTGGCTCGGTCCGGAGCCGGAGCCGGCCCCGGAGCCGTCGGGCCCGTTGGAGATCGGCAGCACACCGGTGCCGTCCGGGACCTCGTGCGTGCCGCGCTTGTAGTACTCGAACCAGGACAGAACCGTACGCAGGTACTCCCGCGAGTGGTTGTAGCCGAGGATCGCCCGGTCGAGGTCGGACTTGACCGCCAGGTCGCGGCCGTCGGCGCAGAGATAGCGTCCGGCGGCGAGTGCGGCGTCGTAGATGTTGTTGGGGTCCCGGCGGCCGTCGCCGTTGGCGTCCTGACCCCACGTCTCCCAGGTGGACGGGATGAACTGCATCGGGCCGACCGCGCGGTCGTGCGTCGAGTCGCTGTCGTACGCACCGTTGTCGGTGTCCGAAATGTTCGCGAAACCGACGCCGTTGAGGACCGGGCCGAGGATCGGCGAGAGCGTGGTCCCCTCGGCGTCCACGCGGCCGCCGCGCGCCTGGCCGGACTCCACCTTGCCGATCGCGGCGAGCAGTTGCCACGGGACATGGCAGCCGGGGTCCGAGCCGGCGATGGTCCGCTCAGCCTGCTTGTACGCCGCGAGGACGGTTGCGGGTATGCCCGCTTCCGTCGTGCCCGTCGCGGGCAGATCGATCGAAGTGCCCGGTTTGTTCGGGGTGTTCAGCGGTGGAAGGTCCGTGTAATACGGGGAGTTGCCGGTGACCGGGGTGCCGGAGGGCGGGGTGGCGTCCGAAGCCCCCTGACTGTCGCCCGTGGTGGCATGCGTGATGCCGGGCGCCTGTGAGGCGGAGAGTGCGGCCACAGCGGCCGCGGCCACAGCGGCCGTGGTCGCTCCCCTGCGCAGTCGGCGGCCGAATTGCGCTGCCATACGTCTGTTCCCTCCCCATCGGCGGCTGCCCGCGCTCCCCAGCGCGAGGCCTCAGGTGACCCTACGGCAACTCCACGCCGCGGAACACCGGCCCCTGACCGCTTTTCACCAGTCCGCCATCTCCAGGTCGCCCAGGAATCCGGAGTCGGAACATCACGCATACTGGGCGCCATTGATCAACAACGGTCACCAGGGGGACGACCATGCCGTTCACGCTGAGCCATGCCGCCGCGGTGCTGCCGGGAATCCGCAGGGACGGGGTGGCGCGCGGTCCGCTGCTCGCCTCGGCGCTCGTGATGGGCTCGTTCGCCCCCGACATGACGTACTTCGCGGCCAACGCCATTCCGGGCGCGATGGAGTTCGGCAACGTCACCCACACCCCTCTCGGGGTGCTGACCGTCGATGTGGCGATCACAGCGGTGCTGGCAGCGGTGTGGCTGATGGTGCGTGAGCCGTTGCTGGCTCTGCTGCCCACCACCTGGCAGGGGCGTGTTCACGCCTTCGTACGAGGGCGTGGGCCGCGCGCGGACCGGCCTCTGGCGCTCGCGCTCCGGTTCTATGTCTCTGCGGTCATCGGCGCGAGCACGCATGTCGTGTGGGACGCCTTCACCCACCACGACCGGTGGGGCACGGAGTTGCTGCCGGTGCTCAATGAGACGGCGGCGGGGCTGCCGGTGTATTCGTATGCACAGTACGGCACTTCGGCGCTGGCCATGGTGGCGCTGGTGTGGTTCACGGTGTCGGCGCTGCGCCGACAGCCCGCGGTCGCCGCGCCCCCGTCGGTGCCGGTGCTGGACGGGCGGGGGCGGTGGCTCGCCGGATCGCTGCTGGCGGTGTGCGTGCTGCTCGGCGTCGTACAGCGGTGTGCGCGCTGGTACGCGTACTACGGGTGGGCGAACTCGCCCCTCGACATCATCCCGACGGCCTGCTTCGGGGCGGGCGCGGGGCTCGCGGTGGGCCTTGTGGGGTACGGGGCGGGGATGCGGCTGCGGGGGCGCGCGGTGGAGCGGGTCTGAGGGCGGGTCGGTCGGGCTGCGCCTGCGGCGGGTCTGTCCCCCGCCGGACGGGCTGAATGTGCGGCCCAGCCGCACATTCAGCCTCGTGGGTCCCCCCGGACGAAGTCTGGGGGAGTTTGGGGCGCGGGGGTCCGGGGGCAGCGCCCCCGGGGGTGGTCAGTGCGCCGCGGACTCCCAGTCCGTGCCCACACCCACCGAGACGTCCAGCGGCGCGCGCAGCGACACGGCCGCGGCCATCTCCTTGCGCACCAGCGACTCGACCCGGTCGCGCTCGCCCGGAGCGATCTCCAGGACGATTTCGTCGTGCACCTGGAGCAGCAGCCGGGAGGAGAGCTTCGCCTTCGTCAGCGCACGGTCGACATGGAGCATGGCGACCTTGACGATGTCCGCGGCGGTGCCCTGGATCGGGGCGTTGAGCGCCATTCGCTCGGCCGTCTCGCGGCGCTGGCGGTTGTCGCTGTTCAGGTCGGGCAGATAGCGGCGGCGACCGAGCATCGTCTCGGTGTAGCCGGTGGCCCTGGCCTCGTCGACGGCGCGCCGCAGATAGTCCCGGACGCCGCCGAACCGCTCGAAGTAGGTGTCCATCAGGCCGCGCGCCTCGGCCGCCTCGATGTTCAGCTGCTGGGAGAGGCCGAACGCCGAGAGGCCGTAGGCCAGTCCGTACGACATGGCCTTGATCTTGCGGCGCATCTCCGCGTCGACCGCGGACTTCGCCACACCGAACACCTGGGAGGCGACGGTGGTGTGCAGGTCCTCCCCGGAAGTGAAGGCCTCGATCAGACCCTCGTCCTCGGACAGATGCGCCATCACGCGCAGCTCGATCTGGCTGTAGTCGGCGGTCATCAGCGACTCGAAGCCCTCGCCGACGACGAAGCCGCGGCGGATCGCCCGGCCTTCGTCGGTGCGCACCGGCACATTCTGGAGGTTCGGGTCGGTGGAGGAGAGCCGGCCGGTCGCCGCCACGATCTGGCTGAAACTGGTGTGGATCCGGCCGTCGGCCGCGACCGTCTTGATCAGGCCCTCGACCGTGGACCGCAGACGGGCCTGCTCGCGGTGGCGCAGCATGATCACCGGCAGCTCGTGCTCGGTCTGGGCCGCCAGCCAGGCCAGCGCGTCCGCGTCCGTGGTGTAACCGGTCTTGGTCTTCTTGGTCTTGGGGAGGTTCAGCTCGCCGAAGAAGACTTCCTGAAGCTGCTTGGGCGAGCCGAGGTTGAACTCGTGCCCGACGGCGGCGTGCGCCTCCTTCACGGCCTGCTGCACGGCGCCCGCGAACTGCTGCTCCATGGCCTCCAGATGAGGGCGGTCGGCGGCGATGCCGTGCCGTTCCATGCGGGCCAGCAGGGCGGAGGTGGGCAGCTCGACGTCGTCCAGCAGCTCGGCCGCGCCGACCTCGCGCAGCCGCTCGGTGAAGGCCTCGCCGAGGTCGAGGACCGCGCGGGCCTGCGCCATCAGGGCTTCCGCCTCGGCCTGTTCGTCCGTGCCGAAGGCGAGCTGGCCGTCGGCCGGGGCGGGGGCGAGCTCACGGCCCAGGTACTCGATGGCGAGTGCGTCCAGTGCGAAGGAACGGCGTCCCGGCTTGACGAGGTAGGCGGCGAGGGCGGTGTCCATGGTGACGCCGTCGACGCTCCAGCCGTGCTCGGGGAAGACCCGCATCGCGCCCTTGGCGTTGTGCATGACCTTGGGCCGGCCGGCGTCCGCGATCCAGGCGGCGAAGGCCCGCTCGTCGGACTCGTCGAGCTGGGTGGTGTCGAACCAGGCGGCCGCTCCGGAGGCCGCGGCGAGCGCGATCTCGGTGACATTGCCGGTGCCCAGTGCCCAGGTGTCGACGGTGGCCACGCCGAGTGGCTGCGTGCCGTGCTCCGCCAGCCACGGCGCGAGCTCGCCGGAGCCCAGGACCGCGCCGTCCAGCTCGACGCCGGCAGCCGGGGCGACGGGCTCCTCGGCCTCGGCGCCCGGGTCGACGGCGAGGAGGCGCTCACGCAGGCTCGGGTTGCGGATCTCCAGCACGTCCAGCACGCCCTTGACGGCGGCCCGGTCGTACGGAACGCGCTCCAGGTCCTGCGGGGCCTTGGGCAGCTCGACGTCGTGCACCAGCTGCGTGAGGTGGCGGTTGAGCTTGACAGCTTCCAGATGCTCGCGGAGGTTCTGCCCGGCCTTGCCCTTGACCTCCTCCGCACGCTCGACCAGATCGGCGAACGAACCGAATTGGTTGATCCACTTCGCGGCCGTCTTCTCGCCGACGCCGGGAATGCCCGGGAGGTTGTCCGACGGGTCGCCGCGCAGCGCCGCGAAGTCGGGGTACTGCTGCGGCGAGAGTCCGTACTTCTCGAAGACCTTCTCCGGGGTGAAGCGGGTGAGCTCCGAGACGCCCTTGGTCGGGTACAGCACGGTCACATGCTCGGAGACCAGCTGGAAGGAGTCGCGGTCGCCGGTGACGATCAGCACTTCGAAGCCGGCCGCCTCGGCCTGCGTGGCCAGGGTGGCGATCACGTCGTCCGCCTCGAAGCCGTCGATCGCGAAGCGGTCGGCGTGCATCGCGTCGAGCAGTTCCCCGATCAGCTCGACCTGACCCTTGAACTCGTCAGGGGTCTTGGAGCGGTTCGCCTTGTACTCCGGGAACTCCTGCGAGCGCCACGTCTTGCGGGACACGTCGAACGCCACCGCGAAATGCGTGGGCGACTCGTCGCGCAGCGTGTTCGCCAGCATCGAGGCGAAGCCGTAGATCGCGTTGGTCGGCTGACCGGTCGCGGTCGTGAAATTCTCCGCGGGCAGCGCGAAGAACGCCCGGTACGCCAGGGAGTGCCCGTCCATGAGGAGCAGGCGCGGTCGGTTGTCTGCGATCTTCTTCGATGCCGTCTCAGCCACGCACACGATCCTGCCACGTACCACTGACAATCCCGACCCGCGGTCATTGCCGTCCATGACCGGAACCGTGGCAGGATCGAAGACGTACCGCAGAAGCAGGCTCGAGGGAGAGCGCGATGGCCAGCAAGCCGCCGACAGGCGATCCGGTCCAGGACGCGCCGCAGGTCGCGGACCCGCAGCACGCGGCCGCGGGGCTCCCCGCCATCGGGCACACACTGCGCGTCGCCCAGCAGCAGATGGGCGTGGTCCGCAGCGCGCAGGCGCTCCTCAGGGTCAACCAGAAGGACGGCTTCGACTGTCCGGGCTGCGCCTGGCCGGAGGGCGACAAGCGGCACACCGCGGAGTTCTGCGAGAACGGCGCCAAAGCCGTCGCCGAGGAGGCGACGCTGCGCCGCGTCACACCCGACTTCTTCGCCGCGCACCCCCTCACGGACCTCGCCTCACGCAGTGGCTACTGGCTGGGGCAGCAGGGCCGGATCACGCAGCCTGTGTATCTGCCGCAGGGTGGCGACCGGTACGAGGCGGTGACCTGGGAGCGCGCCTTCGCGATCATCGCGGAGGAGCTCACGGCGCTGGCCTCCCCCGACGAGGCGCTCTTCTACACCTCGGGCCGCACCAGCAACGAAGCCGCCTTCCTGCTCCAGCTCTTCGCCCGCGAATTCGGCACCAACAATCTCCCCGACTGCTCCAACATGTGCCATGAGTCCTCCGGATCGGCGCTCACCGAGACGATCGGCATCGGCAAGGGCAGCGTCTCGCTGGAGGATCTCCACCAGGCGGACCTGATCATCGTCGCCGGGCAGAACCCGGGCACCAACCACCCCCGGATGCTCAGCGCTCTGGAGAAGGCCAAGAACGCGGGCGCGAAGATCATTTCGGTGAATCCGCTGCCCGAGGCGGGCATGGAGCGGTTCAAGAATCCGCAGACGCCGCGCGGCATGATCAAGGGCGTCGCGCTCAACGACCTGTTCCTGCAGATCCGCATCGGCGGCGACCAGGCCCTGTTCCGGCTGCTGAACAAGCTGATCCTTGAGACTGCGGGCGCGGTCGACGAGGAGTTCGTACGCGAACACACGCATGGGTACGAGGAGTTCGCGGCCGCGGCCAGAGGGGCCGACTGGGACGAGACGCTCGCCGCGACCGGGCTCGACCGTGCCGCCATCGAGCGAGCCCTCGCCATGATCCTCGCCTCGAAGCGCACCATCGTCTGCTGGGCGATGGGACTGACCCAGCACAAGCACGCCGTGCCGACCATCCGTGAGGTGGTCAACTTCCTGCTGCTGCGCGGCAACATCGGCCGCCCCGGCGCCGGCGTCTGTCCGGTGCGCGGGCACTCCAACGTCCAGGGCGACCGCACCATGGGCATCTTCGAGCGGCCCTCCCCCGCCTTCCTGGACGCGCTGGAGAAGGAGTTCGGCTTCGCGCCGCCGCGTCACCACGGCTTCGACGTCGTACGGTCCATCAAGGCGCTGCGCGACGGCGAGGCGAAGGTCTTCTTCGCCATGGGCGGCAACTTCGTGGCCGCCACCCCCGACACCGAGGTCACAGAGGCGGCGATGCGCCGGGCCCGGCTCACCGTCCATGTGTCGACCAAGCTGAACCGCTCGCACGCCGTGACCGGCGCCCGGGCGCTGATCCTGCCCACCCTCGGCCGCACCGACAAGGACGTACAGGCGGGCGGCAGGCAGGTGGTGACCGTCGAGGACTCGATGGGAATGGTGCACGCCTCCCGAGGCAATCTGAAACCGGCGAGCCCGCATCTGCTGTCCGAACCGGCGATCGTGGCCCGGCTGGCGCGCGCGGTGCTCGGCCCCGGCTCGCTGACGCCCTGGGAGGACTTCGAGAAGGACTACGGGACCATCCGCGACCGCATCGCGCGCGTGGTGCCCGGTTTCGAGGACTTCAACGCGAAGATCGCCCGCCCCGGCGGCTTCACGCTCCCGCATGCCCCGCGCGACGAGCGGCGCTTCCCCACCGCCACCGGCAAGGCCAATTTCACCGCGGCGCCGGTCGAGTTCCCGAAGGTTCCGGCGGGCCGGCTGCTGTTGCAGACGCTGCGCTCGCACGACCAGTACAACACCACGATCTACGGTCTCGACGACCGCTACCGCGGCATCAAGGGCGGCCGCCGGGTCGTCCTGGTGCACCCCGAAGACGCGCGTGAACTGGGCCTGGCGGACGGCTCGTACACCGATCTGGTCAGCGAGTGGAAGGACGGCGTGGAGCGCCGGGCCGCCGGTTTCCGCGTGGTGCACTACCCCACCGCCCGGGGCTGCGCCGCCGCGTACTACCCGGAGACCAATGTGCTGGTCCCGCTGGACTCCACCGCCGACGTCAGCAACACCCCGGTCAGTAAGTCCGTGATCGTCCGGTTCGAGCACCGGGAATGAGACCACCGGGCTAAGCGTTCGCTCAGGCATCTGATAAGACGGTGCACACCGCACGCGACGTACTGAGATCGGAGCCGGGCCGCATGGGCGAGCAGAGAACCGTCAAGTTCCCTCAAGAGGTCATCGACGAATACGCCGCGCTCGGGGTTGATCTGCCCGCGCTCTTCTCCGCCGGACATCTGGGCAACCGCATGGGCGTCGAGATCGTCGAGGCAGCGGCGGACCGGGTCGTCGGCACGATGCCGGTCGAGGGCAACACCCAGCCGTACGGACTGCTGCACGGTGGCGCGTCCGCCGTGCTCGCCGAGACCCTCGGCTCGATCGGCTCGATGCTGCACGGCGGGGTCACCAAGATCGCCGTCGGTGTGGATCTCAACTGCACGCACCACCGCGGCGTCCGCTCCGGCCTGGTCACCGGCGTCGCTACACCGGTGCACCGTGGTCGCACCACGGCGACGTACGAGATCGTCATCACCGACGAGCAGGACAAGCGGGTCTGCACGGCGCGACTGACCTGTCTGCTGCGGGACGTGAACCCGGACGGCACGACGGGCTGACCGGCACAGCGGTCCGGCGCCCCACACCGGCACCGGACCGCAAATCCATGCCGACTTCCCCTTGGTCACAGGAATCAGTCAAGCAACAGCCAAAGAATCCCGGCACTCTTGCCGCACGCCCCACACGCGCGCTTCACTGTCGACCACCCCACAGGAGAACCCCCGTCCCGTGACTCGAAGGGTCTCCCCTTGACTGCCGTTCCCGTACGCCTGAGTGCCGCCACCGCGGCAGCCTGCGCACTCGTCCTCAGCGCGGCACTGCCGTCCTCAGCGATCAACTCGTACAACGCCACGCCCGCGCCGGAGCGCACCGAGGTCGGCGCCCTCGTCGCCACCTGGGACAACGACGACAACCCCGCCACCCCCGACCGGGTCGACTGGGTCTGCTCCGGCACCATGATCGACGCGGACACCTTCCTGACCGCCGCGCACTGCACCACCGACTGGCCGGCGAACGTGAAGTTCTACGTCTCCCTCGACCAGGACGTGCAGGCCGGCCTCGACAAGGCCGCCGCCGAACACCCCGGCGACCCGGCGGCCGTGGCGAGGGCCGTCGCGGTCCAAGGCAGCGCCCACAGCCACCCCGACTACCCGGGCCCCGCTTCGGACAACCACGACATATCCGTCATCGAGCTGCCCGCCGCCCAGGTCAAGGCCCGCTGGACCTTCACCCCGGCCACTCTCCCCAAGGCCGGAGCACTCAACGCGCTGGGCCCGCAAGGACTGCACGACACCTCGTTCTTCGTCGCGGGGTACGGAACCCAGGAGGCCGCACGCGGCCCCGGCGGCCACACCCACCCCGGCGGCGGCGTCCGGATGAAGGCCCCGGTCACCTTCGACGCACTCAACAACGCCTGGGTGCGACTGGCCATGACCGCGCCCCAGGGCAACGGCGGGGCCTGCTACGGCGACTCCGGCGGCCCCAACTTCGCCACCCTGGACGGCAAGCGCACCCTGGTCGCCACCACCATCACGGGCGACGGCCCGTGCTACGCCACGAATGTCTCCTACCGCCTGGACACCCCCGGCGCCCGCGCGTTCCTCTCCCCCTTCGCCAAGCTGCCGTAGCCCGCGCAGCCTCCCCGGGTGGGTGCCGCCGGACCGCGCGTCCGGCGGCACCCGGCACACCATTGCCCTCTCCCGGCACCCCCCGCTAGCGTCGCGGCATGGGGCCAGGACCACCACGCCGAGCAAGGCACTCCGCGGTGTGCGCTTCCGTCGCACTCCTGGCCGTCCTCACCGGCTGCGGGGGCAGTCCCACCCACTCCGCATCGCCGGCTTCGCGCACCACCCCACCGCGGGAACTGTGCGAGCGGCTGATCTCCCACTGGGCGCGGGTCGTCCTCGACGGCGGCGGGCAGGCCGGCCTCGACTACCAGGCCATGGGCCTGTCCGGCGGGCAGAACGAGATTCTGCTGGACGTGACGGCCGCCGCCCGCGCCGAGCAGAAGCGCCAAGGGGCCGCCGCCGCACGGAAGTTGATCGACACCCTGGCCGCGGTCCGCTGCGCGGAGCGCCACCGCAGCGGAAGTCCGACCGGGGGCCCCTGGCAATGAGCGGAGTCGGCCCGGTGGAGCCGGGCGAGGGCACCTACGCGCCGGGCGACGCCGACGCCCCCCACCCGGCCGGCCCCTGGCAGAGCCGGGCGGGCGACTTCGCCGGGCGGCATCGCTCCATGGTCATCGCCGCCGCATCCGTGGCCGTCATCGCCACAGGCGTGTCGTACCTCTGTCTGACCCGGCCGACGCCTCCCCCGCCTCCCCCGACGCCATGGCCGGCACAGGCGGTCGCCGTCGCCTACGAAGCACCCGCCCGGCAGGTCGCCGGACGTGACTCGTTCGAGTTCACCGTCACGGTCACCACCGTCTCGGGACCACCGGTCACGGTCGAGCGGATCACGCAGAACTCCGCAGGTCTGTGGGTCTCCACCACTCCGGCGGCGCCGTTCACTGTGAGTAGTGAAAAGCCACGCAAAGTGCTCATCATGGTCCATGTGTCCGAATGCGGAAAAGTGGCACGGAATGCCGGACTCCCCTTCCTCGACGTAACACTGCGTAATGCGCGCGCAATGCAGGAACACAGTTACATTCTGGGCGAGCGGTACGCCAGAGGCCTGGCCAGAACTGTTGGCACTGCGTGCCACCAAGATCGGACGTCAGGACTCAAACCGCCGAACGGTCCTGCACGTTCTCAGTATGTGGACAAGACGAACCGGCCGGAATTCCCCGTTTCCCCCCACGAAAGTCCGCTATGCATTACGCCGTGGCATAACAAGAGCGTCACATCCTTGGCCAGACCACTCCACCTCCCCCAATACCGCGCTTAGAGTCACCGCCAGTCACCGCGCCACCGGATTACCTTCAGTTCGGTTCCAGCGCTCGACTCGGTACGTCCCGTGGGGGACGGCCGTGCCAGGTGAAAGGACTGATCGTGCGTCAACGTTCGCTACTAGCCATGACGGCTACGCTCGCCGCGGGAGCCCTTGCGCTCACCGCCTGTGGCTCGCGCGACGACAGCAATAGCGGGGCCGAGGGCGGCGGTGGCACCACGGTCGTCATCGGCATCGATGCCCCGCTGACCGGTGAGCTCTCCGCGCTGGGCCTCGGCATCAAGAACTCCGTCGACCTCGCGGCCAAGCAGGCCAACGCCAAGAAGTTCGTCGACGGCGTCACCTTCAAGGTGGAGGCCTACGACGACCAGGCGCAGCCGTCCTCCGGACAGCAGAACGCCACCAAGTTCGTCGCCAACAAGGACGTCCTCGGTGTCGTCGGCCCGCTGAACTCGTCCGTTGCCGAGTCCATGCAGAAGGTCTTCGACGACGCCAAGCTCGCCCAGGTCTCGCCCGCCAACACCAACCCGGCCCTCACCCAGGGACCGAAGTGGAACAGCGGCGAGAAGGCCCGTCCGTACAAGTCCTACTTCCGCACCGCGACCACGGACGCCATCCAGGGCCCGTTCGCAGCGCAGTACCTCTTCAACGACGCCAAGAAGAAGAACGTCTTCATCATCGATGACAAGAAGACGTACGGCGCCGGTCTCGCCGCCACCTTCAAGGCGGAGTTCGAGAAGCTCGGCGGCAAGGTCGCCGGCACCGAGCACGTGAACCCTGACACCAAGGACTTCGCGGCCGTCGTCACCCAGATCAAGAGCTCCAAGGCCGACGTCGTCTACTACGGCGGCGAGTACCCGGTCGCGGGCCCGCTCAGCAAGCAGATCAAGAAGTCCGGTGCCGCGATCCCGCTCGTCGGCGGCGACGGCATCTACAGCGCCGACTTCATCAAGCTCTCCGGCAAGGAGGGCGTGGGTGACCTCGCCACCTCCGTCGGTGCGCCGGTGGAGACGCTCCCCTCGGCCAAGGACTTCGTGGCCAACTACAAGGCCGGCGGCTACAAGGAGGCCTACGAGGCCTACGGCGGCTACTCGTACGACTCCGCCTGGTCGATCATCGAGGCTGTGAAGAAGGTCGTCGAGGGCAACGACGGCAAGCTTCCCTCCGACGCCCGCGCCAAGGTCGTCGAGGCCCTGCAGGGTGTCTCCTTCGACGGTGTGACCGGCAAGGTCGCCTTCGACGAGTACGGCGACGCCACCAACAAGCAGCTCACGGTCTACAAGTACGAGGGAACTGCCTGGAAGGCCGTCAAGTCGGGCACGTTCGCCGGCTGATCCTCACTCCGTAACACCTCACCTGCCGCGCGGGGCGCCGCAAGACCATGCGCCCCGCGCGGTGTCACATCCGTCGAAAGACTCGGAGGACCTGCGGTGCACGAACTGCCGCAACAGCTGGTCAACGGCCTGCTACTGGGATCCATGTACGGGCTCGTCGCCATCGGCTACACGATGGTTTATGGCATTGTCCAGCTCATCAACTTCGCCCATGGCGAGATCTTCATGACCGGCGGGTTCGGGGCCCTCACGGTCTGGCTCATCCTTCCCACCGGCACCACCATGTGGCTGGCCCTGCCACTCATGCTCATCGGCGCGATCATCGTCGCCACCACCATCGCGGTCGGCGCGGAACGCTTCGCGTACCGGCCGCTGCGCACCGCACCACGCCTCGCACCACTCATCACCGCCATCGGCCTCTCCCTCGCCCTTCAGCAGGCGGTGTGGGCCTGGTACCCCGAGGCGAAGTCCTCCCGCACCTTCCCCGAAATCTCAGGCGGCCCCTTCCACCTGGGCAGCGTCACCATCCAGACCGGTGACATCTTCCTGCTGATCGCCGCCCCCATCTGCATGGCGATCCTCGCTTTCTTCGTCATGAAGACCCGGACCGGACGCGGTATGCAGGCCACCGCCCAGGACCCGGACACGGCCAAGCTCATGGGCATCAACACCGACCGCATCATCGTGGTCGCGTTCGCCCTCGGCGCGGCGTTCGCCGCCGTCGGAGCCGTCGCGTACGGCCTCAAGTACGGCGAAGTGAACTTCCGCATGGGCTTCATCCTCGGCCTCAAGGCGTTCACCGCAGCCGTCCTCGGCGGCATCGGCAACATCTACGGCGCCATGCTGGGCGGTCTCGCCCTGGGCATCGCCGAAACCATGGCAACGGCCTACATCAACGACATCCCCGGCATGCAGCAGCTCGGCGGCCAGTCCTGGGCCGACGTCTGGGCCTTCGTACTTCTCATCGTCGTGCTCCTCGTCAGGCCACAAGGCCTCCTCGGCGAGCGCGTCGCGGACAGGGCGTGACACCGATGACGACACAGACCCCCACCGCGGAAACCCCGCGGACCCCGGCCGACAGCGCACAGACGGGCCGCATTTCCCTCCCGCCGAACATCGCGCGCGCCGTCGCGACCGGAGGCGGCGCACTCACCGTCATCTCCGCGTTCCTCGCCTGGACCTGGACGGCCGCCTTCCCCGGCGACCTCACCGTCTACGGCTACCCCGGCGGACTCCAGTGGCTCGTCCTCGTCGCGGGCGCCCTGACCACCCTGTTCGGACTCTCCTCATACGGCGTCAAGGGCCTGAAGTGGCTCGCTCCCGCCGGTGCCGACCCGGCGATCAGGCTCTCCGCCTACGCCGCCTTCGCAACCACCTGGTTCACGCTGATCGCGATCAGCACGCAGCTCGGCGGCCTCGCCAACCTGGAGCCCGGCGGCTTCTTCGCGGGCATCGTCAGCCTCGTCGCCCTCATCGGCGCCCGGTCGCTGCCCTTCGAGCGGCCGAAGGTCGACCCGGCGGACCCGGATGACAGCTGGTGGCAGCGGTACAAGCACAACCGGCGCAACCGCATCACCATCGCCAAGGCTGCCTACGCCACCGGCACCGCGGCACCCGCCCGCAAGCTGCCCTCCTACGTCGAGATCCTGATCATCATCGCGGCTCTCAGCTTCGGCCTGATCGTCTTCACGTACGGCATCGGCACCGAGTATGACGAACTGTTCATCGGCTTCCTCATCACCGCCGGTTTCGGTTTCGCCGCCCTCTTCAAGTCCGGCCTGGTCGGACGGGTGTCCGCGATCACCGCCAAGCACCGCAACGTGACGATGGCCGGCGCGTTCGCAGCCGCCGCGGCGTTCCCCTTCACCCAGTCCGACGACCAGTACGCGACCATCGGCGTCTACATCCTGATCTTCGCGACCGTCGCCCTCGGTCTGAACATCGTCGTCGGCCTCGCCGGACTCCTCGACCTCGGTTACGTCGCCTTCCTCGGCGTCGGCGCGTACGCCGCGGCCATGGTCTCCGGGTCGCCGTCCTCGCCGTTCGACATCCACCTCCCCTTCTGGGGGGCGGTCCTCGTCGGCGCCACGGCATCCATGGTCTTCGGCGTCCTCATCGGCGCCCCGACCCTGCGACTGCGCGGCGACTACCTCGCGATCGTGACGCTCGGCTTCGGTGAGATCTTCCGGATCACCGTCAACAACCTCGACGGCACCTCCGGCCCCGACATCACCAACGGGTCCAACGGCATCTCGTCGATCCCGAACCTGCAGATGTTCGGCTTCGACTTCGGACTCGAGCACAGCATCTTCGGCATCACCATCGGCCGGTTCGCGAACTACTTCTTCCTGATGCTGCTGATCACCCTGATCGTCGTGGTGGTCTTCCGCCGCAGCGGAGACTCCCGCATCGGCCGCGCCTGGATCGCGATCCGCGAGGACGAGACCGCGGCGCTCGCCATGGGCATCAACGGCTTCCGGGTCAAGCTCATCGCGTTCGCTCTCGGTGCGACCCTGGCCGGCCTCGCCGGTACGGTCCAGGCCCACGTCACCTACACGGTGACGCCGGAGCAGTACCAGTTCGCCCACGTCGTCCCGCCGAACTCGGCCTTCCTGCTGGCCGCGGTCGTCCTCGGCGGCATGGGCACCATCAGCGGACCGCTCGTCGGCGCCGCGCTGCTCTACCTGATCCCGGCCAAGCTGCAGTTCCTCGGCGACTACCAGCTCCTCGCCTTCGGCCTCGCGCTCGTACTCCTGATGCGCTTTAGGCCCGAGGGACTCATCCCCAACCGGCGCCGCCAGCTCGAATTCCACGAATCCGCGGAAGCGCCCGCAGTCCTCAGCAAGACAGGGGCCTGATCCATGACCACCGACACCACCACGAAGGACACCGCCCCGGCCACGGCGCCCGGCGAGACGGTCCTCGACGCCCGCGGCGTCACCATGCGGTTCGGCGGCCTCACCGCCGTACGCTCGGTCGACCTCACCGTCAACAGCGGCGAGATCGTCGGCCTCATCGGCCCCAACGGCGCGGGGAAGACCACCTTCTTCAACTGCCTCACCGGTCTCTACATCCCCACAGAGGGCGAGGTCCGCTACAAGGGCACCGTCCTCCCCGCCAAGTCCTTCAAGGTCACGGCGGCGGGCGTCGCGCGAACCTTCCAGAACATCCGCCTCTTCGGCAACATGAGCGTTCTGGAAAACGTGCTCGTCGGCCGCCACACCCGTACCAAGGAAGGCCTCTGGTCCGCCCTCCTGCGCGGCCCCGGCTTCCACAAGGCCGAAGCCAAGTCCCGGGCACGGGCCATGGAACTCCTCGAGTTCATCGGCCTCGCGGGCAAGGCGGAACACCTCGCCCGCAACCTCCCCTACGGCGAACAGCGCAAGCTCGAAATCGCGCGCGCACTCGCCAGCGACCCCGGCCTGCTCCTCCTCGACGAGCCCACGGCCGGCATGAACCCGCAGGAGACCCGGGCCACCGAAGAACTCGTCTTCGCCATCCGGGACATGGGCATCGCCGTACTCGTCATCGAGCACGACATGCGCTTCATCTTCAACCTGTGCGACCGCGTGGCGGTTCTCGTCCAGGGCGAGAAGCTCGTCGAGGGCGACAGCGAGACCGTCCAGGGCGACGAGCGCGTCATCGCCGCCTACCTCGGCGAGCCCTTCGAAGGCGCCCCCGGCGACGAAGAAGTGGCCGAAGTGGAAGCGGCCGAAACCGGCGCAGCGCGGTCCACCGGACCCGCCGAGTCCGCCAGCAAGGAGAACGACTGATGACCGCACTTCTCGAAGTCGAGGACCTGCGCGTCGCCTACGGCAAGATCGAGGCCGTCAAGGGCATCTCGTTCAGCGTCGAAGCCGGCGAGGTCGTCACCCTCATCGGCACCAACGGCGCCGGCAAGACGACCACGCTGCGCACCCTCTCAGGCCTTCTCAAGCCTGTCGGCGGCCAGATCAAGTTCAACGGCAAGTCGCTGAAGAAGACCCCGGCCCACCAGATCGTCTCGCTCGGACTCGCCCACTCCCCCGAGGGGCGGCACATCTTCCCGCGCATGACGATCGAGGACAACCTGCGGCTCGGAGCCTTCCTCCGCAACGACAGGGCCGGAATCGAGAGGGACATCCAGCGCGCCTACGACCTCTTCCCCATCCTGGGTGAGCGTCGCAAGCAGGCCGCGGGCACGCTCTCCGGCGGCGAACAGCAGATGCTCGCCATGGGGCGCGCGCTGATGTCCCAGCCCAAGCTGCTCATGCTCGACGAGCCCTCCATGGGTCTCTCCCCGATCATGATGCAGAAGATCATGGCGACGATCGTCGAGCTCAAGGCCCAGGGCACCACCATTCTGCTCGTCGAGCAGAACGCCCAGGCCGCGCTGTCGCTCGCCGACCAGGGCCATGTCATGGAGATCGGCAATATCGTGCTCTCGGGCACGGGCCAGGATCTGCTCCACGACGACTCGGTCCGCAAGGCCTACCTCGGCGAGGACTGAGCCGTACACATACGGAGAGGCGCGCCCCCCCCCCGCCGGGGGGGGGGCGCCGCCGATGGTGCCGTGGCCCCCAGGGGCGGACCCGGCCGCCTTGTCGGCGGCGGGGGCCAGGCCGCCCCCGCGGGCCGGCG